>CALMKK010000145.1 GCA_937867135.1 uncultured candidate division Zixibacteria bacterium | reverse complement strand
ATTGAAGAAAGCCTGGGAAAGCTGATCTTTGTCCTGAAACAAAAAGGGGGACCGGTAAAATGGGTCGCCCCGAAGAATATTCATCTTACGGTTAAATTTCTGGGGGAAGTCGACGAGATCAAAGTGAATGATATCAAAGCCGCTGTCGAAAAGACCGCCGCCAAATACCGCATGGTGGAGAGCACCGTGGAGAAAATCGGGGCTTTTCCCGATTTCGTACGTCCGCGCGTGATCTGGGCCGGCATGACCGGCGGTATCGAGACGATTGACGGCATGGTCAAAGATATTGAAGACGCTATGGCGGCACTCGGATTCCCGCGCGAGGACAAGCGATTCAAGCCACATATTACTCTGGGCCGAGTAAAAGAAAATTACGGTTTGGGCGACCTGATCAGTTATATCAAATCATATCATTTTGTCCCGATGCCCCTCAATCTGGAATCATTGGTACTGTTCCAATCGACTTTAACGCCGCGCGGTCCGATTTACGACCGGCTTCTGGAAGTCCCGCTCGATAAATAGTCGAAAAACGCGGCCGATCCGTATTATTTTCATTTTCACTGACAGGATTTGACACCGCCCTGTTTTATGCTTAATTATGAATAATGTGATACCGGCCGGATTTATGAACTATTAGATTGGGTCCGCCATACGGTATTTGCAATATAGGCAATAAGTTAACTTTATAAAGGTGAGGTAAAAATGTCTAATGTCGGACTTCCTGATCGAAAAAAAGCGCTGGACAGCGCCCTGCATCAGATAGAAAAATCGTTCGGCAAAGGCTCCATTATGCGTCTGGGCGATAATGCCGTCCTGCCGATTGAAGTGATCCCGAGCGGCTCGCTCGGTTTGGATTTCGCCCTCGGTGTCGGCGGCATTCCCCGCGGCCGGGTCACCGAAGTTTATGGCCCGGAAAGTTCGGGTAAAACCACGCTGGCGCTTCATTTTATCGCCGAAACGCAGAAATTGGGCGGGATTGCGGCTTTTATCGACGCCGAGCATGCCCTCGATGCCAGCTATTCGCGGGCACTGGGAGTCGATGTCGACAATCTCCTGATTTCCCAGCCCGATACCGGCGAGCAGGCGCTTGATATCACCGAGACATTGGTTCGCTCCGGCGCCATTGATATAATTGTGATCGATTCGGTTGCCGCTCTGGTACCGCGAGCCGAAATCGAAGGGGAGATGGGTGACCAGCATATGGGTCTTCAGGCCCGCTTGATGTCCCAGGCCCTGCGCAAACTGACCGCCGTGATTTCCAAATCGAAAACCGCCGTCATCTTCATCAACCAGATCAGAATGAAAATCGGCGTCATGTTCGGCAATCCGGAAACCACCACCGGCGGCAATGCTTTGAAATTTTATGCCTCGATTCGTCTCGATATCCGCAAGATTGCCACGATCAAAGAGCATGAGGAAGTCACCGGCAACCGCACCCGGGTGCGGGTGGTAAAAAATAAAGTGGCCCCGCCGTTCCGCGAGACCGAATTCGATATCACTTACGGCAAAGGTATCTCCCAGAGCGGAGAATTGCTTGATCTGGCCTCGGATCACAATATTATCGAGAAATCGGGGGCGTGGTACAGCTTCGGCGGGGATCGCCTCGGGCAGGGGCGCGAGGCGGCCAAGCATTTTCTCGAAGACAACCGCGATATTTTCGACAATATTACCGTCGCCCTGCGGGAGAAATTGGGGCTGGGTGCGTCGAAAGAAACGGTCAAAAGCGAAGAGTAAGGCTCTACAGCCGGACAGGAATTCCGGGTGCCACCCCCAAACTTGCTTGGGGGGTGGCACCCTAAAAATCAATATCTGGCTTCTTGAAATAAGAAATCGTAGGTCAGTGATCTTCTTAGATCCTGACATAAATTATTTAGAAATGTTGATTGGAATTATATATTCGCCAATCCCGTCGGGCCCATCAGTTCGGCGAACGCCTTTAAGATATCGTAATCGTAATCACCCTTCAATGTAAACATCACCTTCAGCGCCGGGAACGTATCCATCGCTCCCTGATAAACCCGTTGCGTGGTCATGGCATCGAAAGTATCGACCACCGCCACGATTCGGCTGAATTCGTGCATATCTTCCAGCCCCAGGCCGTTCGGATAGCCGGTCCTCGTTCCGCGCTCGTGATGTTGCAGAACCGGATAGTACGACGCCGCGTCGATCATGTCGGTCGTGGTCAGAATCTCCACCCCCCACTTGGGATGCTTCTTCATCAGCTCGAATTCCATCGGGGAGAGGGCGGTCCGCTTGTTTAAAATCCGCTCCGAAATTTTTGATTTGCCGACATCGTGCAAGAGCGCCCCGATCCCCAAATCGTGCAGATATTGCTCGTCCTTGCGCCCGATCTGCTGGGCCAGGGCAATCGCAAAGGTGCAGACATTGACCGAATGGGTGAATGTGTAATAGTCGAAAGAACTTATCTTGAGGAGATTGTGGAACGCTTCCTGCCCCCTTAAGATAAAACTGACCTGGTTTTCCACCAGCTTCTTGGAGCGCTGGATATTTTCGCCGTACGACGGGTTCTCCAGGACATCTTTCATGAGCGATTTTGAGGTCTCATACAGAATCCCGGCCTTTTTCTCATCTTGAATCTGATGATCGGTCAGAATTTTGTCCAGATTTTGCTCAATATATTTCTGATACTTGGCCTTCGATTTGGAATTGACATACAGCCGGGTGACCTTGTTCGCCAGAAGTTTCTCTTTGGTCTTCTCGGTGAACGGGAGATCGGCCGAGCGGTAAAGCACCATTTCTCCGCTGATTTTGATAAAAAGATCAAAACTGAGAATGGTATCTATCCGGAGCGATTCCAGATAGATCGGAAGGTATTTGGTATCGGTTCGTGCCTTTGGTATCAATAATGACATTTTGGCCGCTTCTATGTCTTTACTTTTCCTATTCTATATCGGCCGAAAACCGGCTTTTCATTATATAAAAAAAGCCCCCGGAAGGGAGGATTTCCGGGGGCACCTATAGGAGGGAGGAATGGGCCTGGCAGGTCAATCAGGCCCCATAATTTTTGACCATCAGAAGGACCGAGTTGAGGGATTGCGTGATATTGGTCAATACCTTGGAGTACCGCTTCAAAAGCTCGCTGTATTGCCAGCGCATTTTGAAGGCTTCATCGGGGAAGTCGAACAGGTCCAGAAGGGTCTTCTTGTATATTTCATCGATATACTTTATGACATAGTACGGATATTCCGGCGCCAGATTATCGTTGACATCGCCCCGCGCCAGACGTTCGCGGTATATTTCGACCTTTTCCAGAACCACCGTCCCGAAGCACCAGGGGCTCATAATCACTCCGAAATTGGTGCCGTCGATATAGAAATTCCGGGCCGTCTTCATAGTGACGTCGAGAATTATCATCCGGGCGCGATAATATGAGATGGTTTCGGCCTGCGACGATGAGGTGGCATTCAG
>CALMKK010000144.1 GCA_937867135.1 uncultured candidate division Zixibacteria bacterium | reverse complement strand
AATATTATCGATGTCTCGTTTTTGATTAACGCGCTGTACAAAGAAGGGCCGGCGCCATCGCCGAGGTCTGCCGGGGATGTCAACGGCAATTGCGCGGTAAATATACTGGATGTTTCATATTTGATTAATTATTTATATAAGAGCGGCCCGGCCCCGAAGGTGGGGTGCGAGTAATCGGGACGCGCTGGAATAGCGGCGGGTCTGAGGACCCGCCGATCACAGGACTTGTGAGACAGCCTCTGAGGAACGGCCGATCACAGTACTTGTGAGACAGCCTCTGAGGAACGGCCAATCACAGGACCAGTGAGAGAATCGGCGGCGGCGGCGAAGCGGGAAAAACAAAGATGTCGGGTTTCTCAATGGCACTCTTTGCTTGCATTTTTAGCGCCCGACCTATGAAGAGTGACGGGGAGAGCGGCCGGGCACGAAGAATTTCGATCGAACGGCAGAACAAACGGAGGGACAATGTCGTTTAGATATATGGACGGTTTAATACCGGGAAATCTGTCCCGGACAAATTAGAGGGGAAAATTTGGTCGGTTGATAATTCATCCGAAAATTCAATAATTTATAGAAGGCCCGTCGCAGGAAGGTGGGAATTGCTGTTAATTTACGTCATTCCGCTAGACGGGGTCCCATCGGGCGGCGGGCTTAAAAATTAAGGCGGCGGGTATATCGGCAAAATCGGAAAGAAACCCGCCGCGTCTTATTTTGGGGCGAAATTTCGAATAAAAAAACCCCGTCAAATCGGCGGGGGTTTTCACTAAGCGCTTTGTTGTTACATCTTCTTGACGATTCTTCCCGGGGGACTGATGTCGTAAGTGCGGCCATCATCGTGGCACCCCGAGCAGTCCGGCTTGTTTTCGAATTTACGATCCAGATGGCAATCGGTGCATCCCATGGCGTAATGAGTCTCATCCAGTTGAAGGCCGGTGACGGCGTGATCGAAATTGTCCTGACTCCAGCCGCCGTGACATCCGGCGCATTCAGAGTTTAATTTGGAGATTTTTCTCCCGGTTGGGTGACAGGCCTGGCAGTCAAGGCTCCTATGGTAACGGTTTAGCGCCCAGCCGGTGGTCTCATGGGTAAAGGCGGGCCGTTCCCTTTTATCATGGCATTTGGTGCATCGATCCTTGAGATGGCAATCGTTGCAGACAGCGTGAATTTCGATGTCGGTTTTGGCGTGGGAGGATGGTTCCTTGATATCATGGCAGTAACTGCAATTTTCCCGTTTATGGCAATCGACACAGCGCAGGCCGAACAGAACAATATGCTCCTTGTGGCGGAAAGTCACAATCGGCCCCTGGGACAGATTGGTGTGATAAATCTTTTTTTCCGGCTCGGTGATAATGGGATGCGAAATGCCCATAATGTCGGTGGTATCCGGCGCCGATGCGTCCAGAGCTTTTCCCTCGGCCGGTAAATGGCACAAGATACATTTGGTGTCATGACTCCATTCGCGATGACAGGCGAGGCACTGGCGATGGTAGGCGCCTTTAAGGCCGGGTTGACGGAGATCGGCGGGGTTGGTTTCTCCGCCGTGGCAGGCTTTACAGGGCTGAATTTTGTCGGTGGGGCTGTAGTGATGGCAGGTGGAGCAATTTCCCCCCATCTGGGACATCCCGGCGTGCCGTTTATGGTTGAAGTGGACCGCCTGATAAAGATCGGCGATATCATCGAGGAGCATCGAATCGGGCGCTTCTCTCAGGCTGTGGGTATCGGCGCCGTGAGCCAGAGAAATGCTGGGACAGGTTTTCAGGCATTTATTGGCGGCGGTGGGATTATCGCAGGAATGACAGGTTTTGCAGTCCAACTTGGACATCTCCCGCATCGGCGGATTGTCGGCAAATGACATGGAACCGCTCATGACCGCGACAGAAGCGATAATCAGCAATGACACTAAGTTCAATTTATATTTTTTCATATGAACCACCGTCTTTCAGCGCATATGATGGTTTCGAGATCGGCAAGATGTCTTTCTTTTTCTCTGCGACAGGAGCCGCGATCACCGGAAAATTCATAACGATGAAGCGATATACCAAAATCAAGGCGGCCGCCAGTCCCAGAGTCACGGCGATTTCGAAAAGAGAGGGATAATAGGGCGACGTGGCGTAGAGGGGTTTATAGGCGACTATAAAAACATTTATACGATTGAGGACGACCCCGAAAATCACGAGAGCGGAGGCGGTGAGCAGTCCCGAAGCCGAATGACGGATTTTGCGATTGGAGAATAATATGAGAGGGATTATCACGCCGGCGGTCAATTCGACTATATACATGAAGGAACGGAAAGAATTTTCAAGGACGTACGGCCAGGCATCGCGTAAAGTCAAATCGACCAATTTTACGGCCAGATAGATTCCGAGCAAAATTGGGATATAACGGGCCAATGAAGAGAGAATGCCCAGTTCCGGTTTGAGTTTGAAGGAACGGGAAGCGAGGGTCGATTCAAAGATAACCATCGGAAAACCGACCGCTATGGCCGAAAGCAAAAAGAGCAAGGGAGAGATCGGGGTGTACCAGAGCGGATGCATTTTGTACGGCGCGATAACCATCAGATTGCCGAGAGAAGACTGGTGCAGGCAGGAGAGAACGACACCGGCGATAATAAACAGGAGGAGCACTTTTTTCAAGGTTCGGTCAATTTTCCCAAGAAACGATTCGCCCAGCCGATTGAGACCGGACAGGCGTCCCGGCAGATTAACCCGGCCCCTGAACCGTTCCACGAAAATCGGCGCAAATTCGACATAGAGGACGGTTAAATAAATCATTACGCAGATACCGACCTCGAAAAGGACCGAATTCCCCTGCCACATCGACGGAAGCATCGGATGCCAGACATTATAATAACGGCCGAGATCGGCCAAAAGGCCAATGACGACAAAGGTATAACCGAGCATGGCGGTCAAGAGGGCCGGCCGGGTGATGGCATGATATTTATCCTTGTGAAAAATTTCAGCCAGAGCGGCGGTGGTGAATCCGCCGGCGGCCAGCGCCACACCGGAGGCGACATCAATGGCAATCCAAATCCCCCAGGGGTATTGGTCGTTTAGATTTGTGGCGGCGCCGATGCCGAAAAGAAGACGATAGGCGTAAGCCAGGAGACCAACACCCATAATGGCGGTTAGAATTTTGGTCCCGGTAGTAAAGAATCTGGCTTGCACCGGCAGGGACATTGGCAGATTACTCATGTTCGTCCTCCCCGCCCTTTTTTCGGTCGCGCATGGAGTACATCGCCAGTCCCAAAAGCCCATAAAGAGCCAGAGGCGGGACAAAATTCTTGAAAATGCCGTGCTGGATTTTTTCGGTGGTTTCCGGAATCGGCTTCTCCCCCAATTTGGGCAGTTCCGTATTGATAAAATCGATCGCGGCCAGATACATCCAGGAGGTCCCGCCGATTTCATGTTCACCGTAGAGATGGTCGAAATATTTTTCGGGATTGGCGGCAATCCGCTCATGGGCCATTTCTATCAATTCCTTGCGGGTCCCGAAGGTGAGAGCTTCATTGGGGCAGATACCGATACAGGCCGGCTTTTCCCCTTTTTTCAATTTTTCGGAACAGAAGGTGCATTTTCTGACCTGAGGGGTCAAAACATTATCGAATTCATAGGCCGGAATTTGAAACGGGCAGGCGACCATGCAATAGCGGCAACCCATACATTTCCACGGATCATAAGTGACCGGACCCTCGGCGGTTTTACGGAAGGCTCCGACAATGCAGGCCGACACACAGGCGGGGTCGTTACAGTGCATGCACTGCACTTTCATCGAATATTTCTGACCGGGCTGAGCGGGGTCGCCATATTGATTAATGACAGTATAAGCCGTGTAGTCGGGGCGGCGATGCTCGTTAAAGACAGATTTGTCCTCAAAGGAACTCAGCGGTTTCCGGCTCAGGGCGTTGGTGTCGTTGCAGGCCCATTCGCATTTGCGGCAGCCGATACAAACGACCGTATCGACCAGAACGCC
>CALMKK010000143.1 GCA_937867135.1 uncultured candidate division Zixibacteria bacterium | reverse complement strand
CCGCGCCCAGGACCGTTTCCGGTATGGCATGCGGATTAAGATCGGCAATCGCCCCGGCCCCATGTACCGCCGGTGTCCCGGCCGCCGTGGTATCGATATCCGCGTCGGTAGTGCTGAATGCAATCACCATCCGGTCGGTATTGGTGCTGTTCCAGAGATAATCCGGCAGCTGCATAAACATTGATATTTCTCGTCCTCCTTCCCCCGTAACCTGGAAAACGCCGGCGTTGGCAATGACATTTTTCGGCGCGGCCTTCGGCACTCCCTGAAGAACATCACCGAATGCCAAATCATGCGTCGCAGTGACCGTCAAAACAGCCAACACATTCGCAGTAGCGTGGCCCACGGCAACATCCTGCGCCTGCACGGCCCCGGTTATTGCCAGCGACAAAAATCCCGCGACCAAGAGACTTCGTGTCAGCCATTTCATCCTTGAATAAAGATGCATACACATCTCCTTTTCACTTATCCCAATAAATAATTGCCATGTTTAGGTCTTTTATATAATTCTAATCGACAACTGCTGTAATTACTTGATACTGCAGTAATAAAAAAAATCTGGCGGGATTAAGAAGGTCTTAATAATTTATTCGTTCCAAATTGGGAAAATAAGGGAGTGAGATTCGAATGCCGGCGATGGCGCCTTAAGTTGTTTAAGGATTAATGATTAAATCAGTTGCCGGTATAAGCAACCGTCAAAACAATTGTTGCCGTGTAACTCCCCTGATCCTGACTTAATTTAGGAATGGCCATCCCTCCCAGCCAGATTGTCAACCCCCCGGATCCGAGGCGATAAGTAATTGTGTGCCAGGGATCTAAGTTATTATGCTGAGGGTTGGTCTGGTCCGGCGAGGCGCTTGAGTCCATGGCGCAATCGGTTTTTGTGAAAACCATCTGCATATTGTGAAAACCGGAACTCATATATGTGGGAAGCGTGAAATCAACGGTCACCTCCGCCCCGGGGGTTCCTGAGACATAGAACTCCGCCGCGAAACCGGGCGTGGTTTTGGAAACCGTTTTCGGTACGCCGGGGAAAATATCTCCAAAATTCAAATCATTGTTGACCGTGATGCTCTGGGCGAAAACCACATCAGGATAAAGGACGACAAAAGCTGAAATAAGTAGAATGAATCTGGCAATCTTCATAGTTCACTTTATATTTCCTGTCAGCAAACTACGAGATTTTAATTTGATATGTCAATAAAAACAAGCGACCGCTTCAATTCTCGGAATAGATAATTGTAATCAGGCAGGAATCGGCACTTTCCGATCGCCCTCTTAGAAAGGGGGTAAGATCGAACCATGAAACCGCGGGGGCAGGCATCGCGTTGCACCCGGCCGGTCCATTCGATTTGCCGTCGAAATGAAGATTGACACTGCCGCCATCTCCGTAATTTATATTACAGATCAGGCCGATATCTTCGGTTATTCGAATGGCGGGAAAAACCTCATCGCAATTCGTTTGTTCAGCACCGATAGATAAATCCCGATCAAATCCCACCGCGGCAACGACCGTGGCGGTGGCCTGAATTGTTCCGGAATCTCCGGCTTGGGAAGCTGAGCCAATCAAGCTAAAACCGAAACAGGCGGCTAAGACAATTATCCAAATTACTTTCGGCATCGCGGTATATGATGTAAAAATTGCAGTACATCATAATAATACCGCAAAGCCGATATTTGTCAAGCCGGATTATGTCCGTCCAGTAAGCACCTCCGGCCTGTGGCTCATTGGCCGATGCCGGACAATACTAATTCCCGGTATATATTACCGTCAGAGTAATATCGGCCGCATAATCCCCGCCGGTCTGGGTTATGGTCGGATAGACCGTCCCGCCCATCCACAAATTCATAGTTCCGGTCGGGCCGAGTCGGAGGGTCAATGGCCCGTTGGGATTGATAACTCCGCTCGGAACTGTCTGCCCGCCCCCGGTCCCGTCGTCATAAGAGGCGTCGGTGTTACTGAATCCGACCCGCATAAAAGCGGTCGAATCCTGTAACAGGGAATCGGGGAGGGTGAAATCGAGAGAAATCTCCGCCGAATCATGCCCCACAATTTCAAATTCTCCCGCTAACCCTATGGTAGCTTTATCAACCGCCTTATCAATACCGGGTATTACTGTTTCGAACTGCAAATTGTTGACCCCGCGAACCGCCAGGGCCGCCAGGACTGTCGCTGTGGCTTGAATCGTGCCGCTTTCCTGTGCCGACGAATAAGGCACCGCTATAATCATAAAGCACAGAAAGGTCAGACAAAGCACCAGAAACTTGCGAATAGCCATATTAACGCTCCCTGTAAATTAATCTTGATATTCCCTTTTGAAACCTATGGGGGCAAGAGTGATGCCGCGCCACATTATTTGTGCTAAGTCATTGCTATGAAAAGAATTGAATCAGGCATAAAAGGCCTGCATTTTGATTCTTGGGAATTCATATATAGGGCAAAAGCCATATTGATAATGGCAACAGGCTGTGGGACAATCGGTTAAATTATGGGTGGGGAAAATTACAAATCTTTTTCAATGATCTCGTTCTGCCGGGCGGGATATCGCTCGCCTAATCCTATGATTTTGCAGCAGTTGCCAAAGTATAAATTCGCCTGCGGCTTGATTACGCCTAAAGAGTTGAGGGGAGATGCCGATACTGCCTGTAATGAAGGCTGTTCAAAAAATATACAGAAAAATCGCCGCCCTTGTAATCTTTGGCTCAACTCTGATGTCATTATATCATGCAAATCAAGCGATGGCGCAGAGCCTGGTCTGGTCGACTAATCTCGGCGGCATATATAATGAGACCGCTTATTCCGGACTTCAGGCGGCCGACGGTGATTTCCTGGTGTTGGGAAGTACATTCTCATTCGGATCCGGGGATTTCGATATTTACCTGTTAAAGCTCAATTCCGCCGGGGATACCGTCTGGGCAAAGACATTCGGCGGCCCCGCGACGGAGTACGGAAATGATATAAAAGCCACGCATGACGGCGGTTATATTATAACCGGATCAACCAAATCGTACGGGGCCGGGAAAAAAGATATCTATCTTCAAAAAATAGATTCTCTTGGGAATTCTTTATGGATGACGACCTATGGGGGAATTGAAGATGACGAAGGCTGGTCGGTGCAGGCCGCATCTGACGGCGGCTTCATTATTTGCGGCACCACTTATTCATTTGGGGCGGGATACGGCGATCTGTATCTTATAAAAACCAATGCCAACGGTGATACGGCCTGGACCCGCACCTTCGGCAGTGTCGGCGGTGAATCCGGCGCCGGCGTTTGTGAAATTCCGGGAGACGGCTATTTTGCTATCGGCTCGACCGGTTCTTTCGGCGAAGGATACAGCAGTATTTATGCGGTGCGGGTAGGCGCCGCAGGCGATTCGTTGTGGGCCGCCATTTATGGCGGGAGTAAGGCCGATTTCGGACGGGCTCTGGCCCTGACCCTTGATAACGGCTTTGTAATCGCCGGTTCCACCAATTCGTACGGGGCCGGATATTCCGATGCTTATCTCATTAAGATCAATGCCAATGGCCTCGTCGAATGGGAAAAAACTTATGGAAGCACCAGAGATGACAATGCGTTTTCAATCTGCGCCGCCCGCGATGGCGGATATATGCTGGCGGGGACAACCGAATCGTTCGGGGCGGCCATGATTGATGTTTATGTCGTGAAAACCGATCTTCTGGGGAATCTCATCTGGAATCATAATTACGGCGGCGACAAATCCGATTACGGCCGAATGATTATTCAGACACAAAGTCGCGATTATATGGTCTTCGGCTACTCCTACTCTTTCAGTTCTTCCGGAAGTGATATATATGTGGCCAAAATAAAAGGAGATGCCACGCCGGTTGCGGAACCCCGCGATGGGAATATTCCCACCGGTTACGCTCTGACTCAAAATTGGCCCAATCCTTTCAATTTATCTACGACCATTGCATTCACCTTGCCGCGGCGCTCATCGGTGGATTTGACCATATACAATATTTTGGGACAGGAAATTCGACGCTGGACTTTTCCCGCGCTTCCGGCGGGGACGCATTCGATTGCATGGGACGGTCATTCCGGATCGGGAGCGGAAGTTGCTTCGGGAATATATCTATATCGGATAAACACCCCGCAATTTAGCGGTACCCGCAAAATGGTTTTGATAAAATAAAGCTCTTAATAAATCAAAGCTCAAAATCTGATCAAATTTTTAATTGTCTGATATATATACTTTATTCTTAATACCTTGTCGCGATCCTTACCGGTGATTTCTTCAATTCGAATCTTGACATAATTGCCGTCTGCCGTCTTTATTAAATAGCTCTCTCCGGCCAGAATCGGAATTTTTTCATCGGATGGAATATCGATATCGAACTTCGGATACTGATAAATATCGGATGTTTTTCCCAACGAATAAAATTTCGATTTTCTCAAGAATCCGTTCAAACGGCTGGGGGATGCCAGAAAGGAAAAACCGTCTTTCTCGAAAAAATAAAGATCATTGGCGCTGGCGTCGGCCCGCACATTTTGTCCCCGGACAAAAGAAAATCCGTCGTTCAGTCCCGAATACCGGAAAGCCAGCACGAATTCCCCTTCCGGACGCCCGATAGCATCAACCTGGTTCGAAAATTCCGACATCATCCCGTCGGGGAAAACCGTCCTTACCAGGAAATAATAATCGGTCCCGTTTTGAAGATTATTTATGGTAATGGTTTCGAATCCGCTTTCCGGGTTGGTGTCGCCCGGGTACGGTTCACTGTTGTACGGTTTGAGTCTTCTTCCGAAATCCGACTGAAGATCCTTCCGGCTGAGCGAGTCTTTAAGAACGTAGATATTATATCCCGATAAAATGACGCCGCGGGGACAATTCGTTTCCCACTTCAACAGCGCCTTATTATCACCGGCCCGAACCGTCAACCGTTGCGGCGTGCACGGGGGAGGAACCCCTTCTTCGCCCTTGCCCGGAAAAACCTCGGTCGGGGGCGGGCCGCATTGCACTATCAATAAAATTAATAATATGAGCGACAGTAATTTTTTCATAACAATACCAATTCCGTCTGACGCGGGCAAAGAAATTTGCCGCCGTTCTCCGTGACCACCAAATCCTCCTCCAATCCGACATATCCGATCCCCGCCAATTCAATGCCCAATTCCACCGTAAAGGCGTTTCCCTCTTCTAGTGGAATAGTCGGGGTGCGGCCGTACCGCTTCCATTTCGGTCCCACAATTGAGGCCCCGTCATGCACTGATCGTCCGATTTGATGTCCCAGGGCATGCTGATATTCCTTATAGCCGCTCTCGCGAAGCATTTTTCGGGCGACTGCATCGATTCGATATCCCTTCGCTCCCGGCTTATACAGTTTTGATGTCTCGTCTATGATTTCACGAACCTTGTTAAAGGCTTTTATCAAAATCTCAGGCGCAGACGACTCACCCGGCTTTCTAACATAGGCCAATCGTTGAATATCCGAGCAATAACCGTCCAGTCTTGCCCCAAAATCAACATGTAGCAGATCGCCGCCCTCCAGTACCTCCTCAGTCGGTTTCCCGTGGCCGGGGCTTGATTTGGCGCCGGCATTGACGATCGTATCAAATGAATTGACAGCGCCCAGTTTGCGAATATTGCTGTCAATTATTTCGGCAATCTTAATTTCTGCCATTCCGGCCCTGATTTCCTTGAGCGATTGCGTCCAGCAATCAGCCGCGAGAAAAGCCGCCGCCGAAAGCCGTTCGATTTCCTCCTTAGTTTTCCGTCCCCGCAGAAGCGACATAAGTTGTTCCGATGAAACAAAGCGGCGTGAGTATACCGTCCCTTTAAGATATTCATTCAATAGCAAAAACATCCCGTGCGTCAATCCATCGGCGGCATCGTCGCTCTGCGAAAAATTTAAGGCAATTTTGCGGGGGTTTATTTTCTTTATGATTTTTCTGATTTCCTTGCCGCAATCCTCCACATACGGCATTACTTTTTTGAATCTGCCGCCCCGTTCAAAATCCGCGACATCATAATTGCCCACCAGTGCAATGGTTTCGCCATTTCTGCTGTAGAAAAAGGCCGATTGCCAAACCACACTATGTCCGACCGCCAATGAAAGGGCCGGATCGGCCATCATATCCGATTCCCGGCAGAATATCAGCCAGAGATCAATATCCAATTCTTCCAGAATCTCGAGGGCCTGCTCGATTTTGGCCTTCGTCAAATCCATATTATTCCTCAAAAATCGTCATTCATTTTATGATTGTTCCGATTATTGCCGTCGACCTGAGGGATCGATTGTTCCTCCTCGCCGATTCCCGTCAAATGCCTTTGACGATATAATTGATCGATCTGCTGCAACGGACGTTCCAGCTGATTGCGCCGGGTTGTCACCAGATTATTAAAAACCCCGTGCAGATCGTCGATCTTTTTCCCCATCTTGTCCATTTCGCCGACATAATTCCCCCACTGCTTATAAAATGCCGTCATCAATTCCAGGATACGGTTGGCCGACCTTTCCAGATTGAAATTATCGATCGATTGACGGATTACCGCCAGCATCGCATACAAGGTCCACGGCGAACAGACAATCACCCGGGCGCGTAGTGCATCATCCATGAATGTGCCGTCCTGCTCCATAATAAAAGCATAAGCCTGTTCCAACGGAATGAAGACAATGGCATAATCAAGAGTGTCGGCGTCGGTATTGATATAATCGCGGGTGGTCACCTGCTTTATCATTACTCGGGCATCTTTTAGGAACTGCGCCCGGTATCCCTGTCGGGCCGGCTCATTGCTTTCCTCGATAAAACGTCGGAAATTATCCAGAGGAAATTTGACGTCCATATTGATGATTTTTTTATTCGGCAGGAGGAAAGTAAAATCGGGGCGCCCCGGGGCGATTGCCAGACCTTTTTGCTGATGATAATTTATCCCTTCCTGCATTCCGATTAGGTGGAGGATATCCTCTGCGATTTTTTGTCCCCAGATACCTCTCTGGCGGGGATCGGCCAGAATCCGGCTGAGATTCTGGGTTATCTCCTGCAGTTTGGCCGTCTGCTGGGAGTGGTTTTCAAGGCCCTTGCTGATAGCGCCGAATTTGAGGTCGCGATCCTTTTCAAAAGCCGCAATCATTTCCTGCACTTTATCCATTTCGCTTTTCATTTGTTGCAGGGTGTTGTCAATCAGTTCCTTCTTATTGGTTAACTCCCGAACATTGGTTTGAGTCTCCTGCGAAAGGAGTTCCCTGGCCCATTTCAAAAACTGCTCGGAATTTTTGGAAATGGCCTCCAGCGAGGCTTTGCTGAATGAATCTTCCATTTTGGCCAGGACATTATTTTCGATCCGACGGGAAAAAATTCTGACTACGATATAAGCGGAAACCGCAATGGAAGCCACGGCGATTAGAATTGTGATTAAAATATCCATTTTAGTAGCGCGTTATATCGACCCGGGTAATATTATTGATATTCTGACCCAAAAATTGTTGGGCTATTTGAGAAAATCGATCAGGCACATCGGAAACATAAAATTTGTGAACCACCTCGCCGCCCTCGCGGCGCAAGAGATTTTTAGCGGCCAGAACCGAGGCCGCCTCCCGGGCGGTTTCTTCAGCCGAATCCACCAATCGAACCGCCGGCCCCATCACTTTGCCGATAACCCTTTTTAAAAGGGGGTAATGGGTACAGCCCAAAACCAGGGTGTCGATATTGACATCAATCAGCGTTTTAAGATAATCACGGGCAATCAGGCTCGTAGCGTCCTTTTCAATATATCCTTCTTCGACAAGAGGTACAAAGAGGGGACAGGCGAGCGAAAAAACTTTCATTTTGTCATCTTTATTTTCTATTGATTTGGCATAACTGTCGGAACTGATCGTTGCCACTGTCCCGATAATGCCGACCCGGCTGTTGCGCGTATAACTGACGGCCGCTTTCGCTCCCGGATCGATTACCCCGAGAATGTCGATATCAAATTCCTTCCGGACTACATCCAGCGCCACGGCCGAGGCGGTATTGCAGGCCGCCACGATAAATTTCACCCTGTGCTCGAGCAAAAAGCGGATATCCTGACGCGTAAATTGGGTGATAATTTCCTTCGAACGTCCGCCGTAGGGCGAGCGGCCGACATCGCCGAAATACACCAAATTCTCGTCAGGCAGAATTTTCATTATTTCCGCCACCACCGTCAAACCGCCGACACCGGAATCAAAAATCCCGATCGGTCTTTCTGACAGGTTATCAATACTCATTTATTGTTCTCATATTTATCTTTGAAATTTTTGAGCCCCGCATAAATGGCCTCGGCTACTTTCTCCCGGAAGTTTTTGTTACCGAGTAGTTTTTCATCTCCCGGATTGGTAATAAAAGCGGTTTCCACCAGGATAGAAGGCATATATACCCCATTTAATACGAAAAATGCGGCTTGGTCAATACCGCGATCCGAGGTTTCGCTTATATTATTCCGTAATTCTCTATTAACAAGCGAAGCCAGATCGTTTGACTCATTTTGGAATTCCGTCTGAATCATGTCGCTTAAAATCAAATCAAGAGTATTCTTTTCGCCTTCGCCGGCCGCATTTTTCTCGGCTAGAAATGGAGCATTTTCCAATTGAGCCGCCGCCCGGGCCGAATCGTTTTTGGCCGGTGCGAGGAAAAAGACCTGATACCCTTTCGCGGAACGTTTGGGGGAGGCATTGGCATGAATGGAAATAAATATGTCTCCCTTTGATATATTCGCCCTATTGGCCCTCTCGACCAGGGAAACATATTCGTCTTTGTCGCGCGTCAAAATCGGTTCAAATTCTTTATCTTTTCGGATTATTTTCGCCAGCCGTTTGGCAATATCAAGGACAATTTCCTTTTCGCGGGTCGATTTGGCCCCGATGGCCCCGTAGTCACTTCCGCCGTGCCCGGCATCGATAATCACTTTTTCTATTTTTGCATCCGGGCCGATCATTTCCGGACCCGATGCGATTTGCGCGGCGGCGGCGGTATCTATGATTGATATTTGAATCCGTCCGGGGTTGGTTAAATAGCGATGCGTGAATTTGCCGATCGCCCGCCTTAATCGAAGCGATACCTGGGTTGAACCCTCAAA
>CALMKK010000142.1 GCA_937867135.1 uncultured candidate division Zixibacteria bacterium | reverse complement strand
GCGGTACGTGAGCTGGGTTTAGAACGTCGTGAGACAGTTCGGTCCCTATCTGATACGGGCGAAGGATACTTGAGGGGAGCTGACCTTAGTACGAGAGGACCAGGTTGGACCGACCGCCAGTGCACCTGTTGTCGCGCCCGCGGCATGGCAGGGTAGCTGCGTCGGGAAGGGATAAGCGCTGAAAGCATATAAGCGCCAAGCCCACCCCAAGATTAGGTATCCCACCGGGTAACCGGTCTAAAGGCTCCTGGAAGATGACCAGGTTGATAGGTCACTGATGTAAGCATCGCAAGGTGTTGAGTCTAGTGATACTAATAAGCCGTGCGACTTGATCGATAAATTTCCTTTTAACAGAGTTCCAAAGATATTTCTGTGCTCCCTGTTGAAAGATGCTCGCTGATCAAATCCAAATTCGTGAACGGCAGATATCCTATCTGCCGGGGATGAATGAAAAATCGTGCGCGGCAGACGTTTCATCTGGCGCGGACGACGGATTAACGCTTACAATATGGAAAGAAAATTTCCGGTGGTTATGGCGGAGGGGAAACACCTGTTCCCATTCCGAACACAGCAGTTAAGCCCTCTAGCGTCGATGGTACTACCCGGGAGACTGAGTGGGAGAGTAGAAAGCCGCCGGGATTAAATAACGAAAAGCCCTCTTGTAAAAGAGGGCTTTTTTGTTGTTTGTTAAAGATAATATTGTCCAATTTCCCATATCTATTCAAATCCTATGACAGCGCCTGTCAGTTGCTCAAATTAATAAAGATTTAGTTCAACTATAGTTGCGATGGGTCTTAGATACTCCCGCTATTGGCGGGAGAAGCGTGACCCACCGCCATTAAAATAATCTAGCGGAGGTTGATTAAAGATGGGAATGCAATTCCCCGTCCAGAAATTTCACCGATGCTTCTTTATTACGACCTCATTTTACAAACACCGGCCATTTGGTTTAACAGAAGGCGTCTTTGATGATATAGAGAAATCTTCAGCATTTTGCTTGAATAAATATGACGCAAAAATGGCCGGTTACGTCCTAATGCCGACTCATATGCACTTTCTATTATTCATTGATGGCAAAAAGCTGGGTGATTTTATGCGCGACTTTAAGAAATTCGTGGCTCAAAGAGTGATCTTGTTTGAGGGGATCGGAACCTCACCAATTTGGGAGCGGGGGTACGTTCGAGTTGTCATAACGTCTGAGAGAGTGTTCCGAATTAAATTGGAATATATTCATAAGAATCCCATAAAGGCCGGTCTCGTTAAAGAAGCCATGGAGTGGCCGTGGTCGAGTGCAGGAGTATACTTGCGGGAAATGAAAACAGGGGTGGCCGTGTTTAGGGACTGGTGATGTATCGACAAATGCGGTGGGTCACGCCTCCGCCCGCGGCGGATTCTAAGACCCACCGCAACTCCATAACTGGTTAGCCAAAGCAGGACAGAATCACAAACGAGATTTTGAAGTTCTACCATTTAATTTATTGCCGATAATAATCATATGCATGTTCTTGTTGCGGCGGAAAAAATCCTTAATGAAATTATCACCGAAATCCTCGACGAAATCGGTGTCACCGTTACAGCAGTCGAGCCGGCATTCAATAAGAACAATATTCTAAAGGCCCTCAAACAAGAGCCATACGATCTGGTCATTCTCACCAATTCCGACTTATCCCCTCATGAATTGCCGTCATTGGCAGAACAAATAAAATTGGAATATCCCGCGATCAAGATTATAATAGCCTCGGGATTCGTCACAAATGGCCTTGTCAATTCGCTGGCCGTCGAAGGTATCGATGTATTTATGATGCTACCGTTTAAAATTGTGGAATTACAGGCGGTGGTGAGAAGAGTCCTCCGAATCGAATCGGCCATTAATACCTCAACATATCAGACTTGACAATTGCCCCCCGGCAATTCATATTTACGCCAATTCTCAGGAGGACAAAATGAATTCTTTCTTGAAAGACTGGGATAATACCATATATCCCGAGATGATTCGCAACATGCCGGAGGTTGATATCCCGCTCAAAGGCATCCGCGGCTGGCTCCTTCAAGGCGGCGATAAGCAGGCGGTCTTCTTTGATATTCAGGCCGGGGCGGTTGTCCCGCCGCATTCGCATTGCGCCCAGATGGGGATAATGCTCGAAGGGGAGATGGCGCTAATGATTGCCGGGGAGACTAAAACCTACCGCAAGGGAGATTGGTATTTTATCCCCGACGGCGCCGTTCATTCCGCCCAATTCCCGACGCATATTAATGTGATTGATATCTTCGATTCGGCGGACCGCTATAAGGCGAAATAAAACGGGGCTCGCAAGGCTGGTCGGCCGGTGAAACAGACGGCTTGGAACCTGCCCTTTTTCAATAATCTTTAGTTGACATCCGGTTCTGATTCCATTTCTTTTCCGGGCGCCGTAGTTTACGTGCAAAACCCGGAATTCAATTCCGAATAAATTAAATTCATCAGGAGAAGGATGCAATGAAATCATATGTCACTGCGGAAAATATCATAGATAAAACCGCCTCATGGCTGTCTCAAATAGCGCCTTTTAATACCCATAAAATGTCTCTGAAGCTGGATCGGGCCGGCCTTCTGGTCATCGATATGCAAAAATTCTTCCTCGATCCTCATTCGCCGACTTTCACCGCCGGCGGTCCGGCGGTATTGCCGTCAATAAAGGCTCTAATTAAAAATTTTCGTACCGCCAATCGCCCTGTTATATATACCAAACATGTCCATCATCCCGATTTCATCGATGCCGGGATTATGAAATGGTGGTGGGAAGGAGCCTGTCTGGAGGGCTCGCCGGAGAGCGAAATCGCCAATGAAATCGCGCCTTTGGCCAACGAAAAAACTATCCTGAAACATCGCTATTCGGCATTCTATAACACTGATTTGGAGACCATTCTAAGATGTCTCAAGATCGAAGACCTCGTCATAACCGGGATTATGACCAATATGTGCTGTGAATCGACCGCCCGTGACGCTTATTACCGCGATTATCGGGTTTTCTTTCCGGCCGATGCCACCGGCAGTATCAACGAAGAGATGCATCTGGCCAGTCTGCTAAATCTGGCGTTTGGATTTGCATTTGTGACCACCGTCAACGATATTATAAAGCAGTTGTAACAGGAGAAATTCAATAAATTCGTTTATCAAAAGATGGGACAATACCTTCTGCCCCGAAATGATTCGCATTATGCCGGAGAACGATATCCCGCTTAAATGTATTCGGGGCTGGCTCCTTCAAGGGGGCGATAAGCAGGCGGTTTTCTTTGATATTCAGGCCGGGGCTCTGTGCCATTCCTTTCCCACTGCGCCCAATCGGGCAAAAAAATCTCTCTTTCATACAAATTCCTTTTCATTTGGGCATGGCTGATACGTCAATATATTGTGGCTATTAAAGGAAGATTGGACCTTTCAGTAAAGATAGTTAATTAATTGGGACTTAAGGAGGGGAGCGTACTATGCGTTCGGTTAAAATTTTTTTAATTGCGCTTCTTATACCGGTTGCAGCTCTGGCCGAATTGGATCCTTTTGAAATAAATTTGGGTGGCGGCATATCAATGCAAACCAATCCATCCGATTTTGCCAATTATTGGCATACCGGCAAATATTTCAATGTAGAATTGGGGCAGAAGGTAAGTCGTTATTGGTACCTGACGCTGTCTGTAGAATATGGGCGTTATGCCTTTGACGCCGACAGCTATCCTGTTCCGCCTATTCCTCTTTCACGCGTCGCGTCTGCTAAGCCCGGCCCGGGAGGCCGGGGGGATACTCAGAGCCTGAATCCTGTGATACTGAATCGCGACGGCGACCATGCTCGGACAATTTCTGTATTAATTGGGGCCAGAATGTATGGAAATGCAATTCAGCGCGCCATAGCCCCATTCCTTGCCGGTGGAGCAGGTTATTTCAAACATACCGGTAAGACTCAAATTACGTGGAATTATGCGGACATTTTTGAATGGGCCGGTTTTGAGGGTGATGGCGTTCTTCTGGCGCTGGACTTCGGACTTGATATCAATCTGTCCAAACATCTTTTGCCCTTTGTGAAGTTTGGATGCAACTATGCATTTCTGGGTCATGGGATTACCACTCAATTTTTCCCTCTGACCGCAGGGCTGAGGTTAAGGCCGTAAATATAATCTAATTTTTCGGGGCTTTTGGGATCCCCGGAATCGTGGTTTTTGGTTCCCGATAGAGCCCTGCCGCCCACGACTATTCTCCTTGACCTCCTTTGAGGGGAAAGCTATTATTCAGATGGTAAAATGCCAAATTGGAGTTGACAAAAGCAGAGTTTTTTTGCCCCATAAAACCCAAAAAGCTGGTTACCGCTACGAATAAACAAAATACGAATCGACTAATTGTGGCTCTGGGAGTGGCCCTTATAATATTTGCCATTGCCATCATTCTGCCCAAATTGATAATCAGCAACCCGGTGAGCCGAATCCTGACCACCCAGGCTCTTGAAGTGGGCCTCTCGATTCTGGCGATTCTTATTTTTGGCAAAGGACGATTTCGAGAATATGGCTTTTGCCGTCCGACTCTCGGAACCATATCTGGCTCAAAATTGTCACAATGGTTTTGGCCGGTTTTTTTGGCGCTGTTTGTGGGGGCCCTGGCCAGTGGTGCCATGCTGATTACCGGTGCGGTCGGAAATCCGGTGGTAAAGCAATTGAGTCTGCCTCAAATTATTCTCTTTGTCTGGGTATTTTCGAGCACTATTGAGGAAATTTTTACGCGCGGTTTTCTGCAGGGACATCTCGCTCCCTTTTCGACAACATCAGTCAATCTGATATTTTTCCGTATCAGTCTCCCGGCCCTTATCAGCGCCCTGTTCTTTGCCTGTATGCATTTTTCCCTGTTATTTGCCGGCGTCGATTTGGTCACAATGATTATAACTTGGCTATTTACCTTTTCACTCGGTCTTCTGGCCGCGCACCAGCGGGCCCGAACCGAAAGCCTGTTGCCTGCGATCGGAATTCATATGTTGGGGAATATCGGCGGTTTCCTCGGCGGTGTTTTATTCACCATTATCAATTTTATAAGTAGCGGCAAATTACCGGGGGCATAGGATGAAAAAAAAGGCCTTCTGATCAGGATAAAAGGCCTTATGAATTTTTGTTTTTGAATCGATTTGTCGGACTTTTCAACTTTTGCTTTTTATATAATCATCGACTCTTTTTTCCAGCATATCCAGAGGAATACTGCCGTTGCGAAGAATCACCATATGGAAATCGGCCAGGTCAAATTTTGCCCCCAGCGCCTTTTTTGCCTTTTCTCTCAGGGCCATGATATTGAGCCGTCCAACCGTGTATGAACAGGCCTGCCCCGGCCAGACCGTATAGCGGTCAATTTCATTTTCGGAATTCCAGCCCAGGTTATCGGCCATGTATTGCATCGCTTGTTCTTTGGTCCATTTTTTATAATGAATCCCGGTATCAAGCACTACCCGTACGGCACGGAACAGCTGCGAATTGATTTCCGCCAGCCGCGAGTATAGATCCGGCAACCAACCCAACTCGTATGCCAATTGTTCGACATACATCGCCCACCCCTCGCCGAAACCCGATATAAAATAAAGATTTTTGAACAACCGCCGCGATGTCAGTTCCTGTTGGGTGGCAATTTGAAAATGATGCCCCGGGACGGTTTCATGATAAGTAAGCGTCCGCATATTCGGTTTGGCCAGGGTATATCCCATATTTATGAAAAATGTCCCGGGACGGCGGCCGTCCAGCGAAGCCGGTTCATAATAAGTGGTCCCGCCCGCCTCTTTGTACGACGGCACCGGCTCCACGGCCGCTCTGGTTTTGGGAATATAGCTGAAAGCCTGCGGCAGGAGAGCGTAGACGCTGTCAAGGATGGCGCGGTAATCGCGCAGAATCATTTCCCGCTTGTGCGTGCTATCGGTATAAAAAAAGATACTCTGCATTTTCGGCTTTCGCCAGAAGGCCCAATAATCTTTCATCAATTCGCCGAAGGGTTTGTCGCCCCTGATACCGATTGAATCCATCAATCGCCGCGCCTGATTTTGAAGATTTTCAACTTCCTTTTGACCCAATTGGAAAATTTCTTCCGGCGAGGCGGAGAGACTGGTATATGATTTCAAAGAATACTGATAATAGCCCTCGCCGTCGGGAAGTTTCCAGACTCCGCAAACCGAATCTGCCCGGGGCAGAATATCCTTGAGTTGCTTGATAAAAGCATTGAAAGAGGGATATATCTTATCCCTGACTGTGACCGCGGCGATCTGAATCATATGTTCACGGTTGGTCTGATCAATCAATTTAACCGAATCCACTTTATTCCTGAAATCCACCGTAAAAATGTCCTGTGCCAGGGGCGCGCCGACAAAATCCTCGGCATCCTTAATAACACGATTAAAAATATAAACCGGAGGGCGAATTCCTTTTTTATCCTGATTGTCGATCAGCCGCATCGTCTGCTGTATCCGTGCCGGGATCGCCTCCAGCCGGGCCAGGTAATCCTCGGCATCCTGAAGTTCATTTATCGTGTGATATGTGGTCAGGACATTGATTACCTGAGCCTGGACGCCGGTGAGATGATCGATATAAAATCTGTGATAGATATATTTCTCCCCCTCCAGTTGCAGGTCAAGAAACCAGGCCAGCATCCGTGCGTCGATTCGTTGGGCCGGGGTAATTTGGCTCGTGTCGAGTTCCGACAATTTCCCCTTGAAATTTTTGGCCATGGCCGAATTGGCTTCTATCCCCCGGTCAGAAAGATCATCGAGGCCGCCCCGATTATAAGCATATCCCCATTCTTTCGGAAGTCCCAGAGAGGCCGCTTCCTCAGGATTAAGAGCGATAAAGGCCCTGAAATAGTCGTCGAAAATCTGCTCTATTTTGGCTGAATCGGGATAGGCGGTTGCGCCGCTGTCTATCGCGCCGATGGTCAGCAATGCAAGGATAAGCAGCATTATGACCTGTTTCATAATTTTTCCTTTCTTAAAAAGACATAAATTTTCCGCAACTAATGCTTATGAGAGGGGGGGATAGATATTTTTACGGCGCTTTCGCGGTCATGTTTCGGCCGATAGATAATATTTCCGGTTTTGCCGGCAATTTTAAAAAGGTGCAAAACCGGCATCGGCCCAATAGTCTTCTTTTAAAGATTCCTGCTGGTTCAGAAGAGCGTGATAATGGCCCGCTTCCCAATCCGCCAGCGTGTCGTAAAATTTTCTTATTTCAGCGTCAGCCACTTCCTTGGCCTGCGATTTATAGAAATTCATGGCATCCAGTTCCAGCTGTATGCCGATAGCCAGGGCGCTCATTTCAATATGCGCCTCTTTAAGCCGGGATTTAATGCTCTCCGAAAAAATGGGAAACGCGCCGGAAAGATTTAGTTTTGAGCCGAGCTTCAATTCCAGGTCGGGACGACCGGTCCTGATGATAGATTCATACTGCCCTTTGAGGAATTTCATATGATCCCATTCCTCAGCGGCCAGGGTCCGAAAAATCTCCTGCCCCTTAGAATCCGTGGTGCTATTGGCGGCCATCGTGTAGAAGCTGTTCCCCTCCATTTCGGCTTTGATAGCCCTCTGCAAACTCTCGGCTATATTCATGGCAAATTCTCCCTCTTGACAGATATTTGAATACTTTTCCTATAAAACAATATAAGCATTTTGACATATTTTAGTCAATAAACGAGCTGTTCAGTTTTTGAACAGCCACTTTAAGACTCATTTTATCTGCTTCGGCGCAAATGTCAGCGTCCGAATTTGTGTGCATAAAGATTCCCGCCGCCATTCCGAAATAATATATTGATAAGGCTGATTTTTGTCAGCCTCTATAAAGCCGTTTTTGTCAATTTCTGAGAAAGGGTTATATATGTCGCTCAAAAGAACCGGAGCCCAAAAAGGGTTCACGTTAATCGAGTTGGTTGTCATTATCGTGGTGTTAGGGATTTTGGCCGCCATTGCCATTCCGAAATTATTTTCGGTCACCAAAGAAGCGGAAAAAGCGTCTGTCAATACAATGCTGGCCAATCTGGAATCGGCGCTTTCGGCCTATACCGCCAAGCAGTTCGTCAATGGACAGCCGATTGCGGTGCATAATCCCTTTGACGATCTCTCCAATGTTCCGTCAAATTATAAAGGAGCCAATGATCCAGTCACCACGGTCAATACTCCCAACGGAAGCTGGTCCTGGCGTCCGACCGGGAATTGGATTATGTACAATCCGAAAACGTCTGTCACCGGAGGATGGAACAATGGCGAACCATTCATTATTTATCAGGTTCAGGTCGTCACCGACGGGGCCGATACGGTCGGACTGCGTTTGAACACCACTCCGATTTATACCTATACCTGGTAAAACAAATTTTTCAGACCCAGGCGAAAAAGGCGGCCCCATGGCCGCCTTTTGTATTATTCTTTTTGAAAATTCCGTCAATTCTAATATCATTCGAAATATTAATTTTAAAAAAATGAATAAATTGAAAAAGGCTCAGGCTTTAATTTGAATTACAATTTTACGACTGCTATCGGTTATCTGGCGGGATTTTTGACCACCCTGGCATTTGTGCCGCAACTGGTCAAGGTTTGGAGAAGCCGCTCCACTCATGATATATCGCTGGCGATGTTTATCATCTTCTGTATTGGAATCGGGCTCTGGCTGGTCTACGGCCTGATGATCGACTCCTTGCCGATTATTCTGGCCAATACCATCACGCTGGTAATCGCCTTCACAATCCTGATTTATAAAATTCGTTATGAATAATTAGGTTGGGCAACGGCCCGATTTCAAGAACCGGCCGCTTCGGAATTATAAAGTTCGATTCCATCCTGATTTTTGACTTTCACCGAGACCGGAATTCCGTTGCGGACACTCTGAGTTACCACACAAAAATCCTCGAACAGGCGAATACATTGCCCCATCCGGTTGGGCGCCTCGGCGCCGATATCCATCGTTATCGCAACGGCGCTACCGCCGATCCGAAGCCGTCCTTTCTCGGTACGGTGTATGGCGGTGGCAACTTCCGTTTTGACAGCACCGACCTCGATCCGGGCCTTTTGCAGGCAAAATAATAACGAGGCGGTCAGGCAATTGCCGATGGCCGCCGAAAGTACCCGCGAGGCATTGGGCCCTTTGTCGGCGCCCAGCGGGGTTGGTTCATCCATCAGAAGTTCCGCCATGTGCGGTTCAAATTTGACCTTGAACTCGAAATTATTGATTCTCTCCATTGTGACAGTCAATTGCTTTTCGTCCATGATTGCTCCTGCTATATAACTTCGGGGCCGGCCCTGCGGCCGACCCCGATTTAATAAAGATTTTCCGGTTACTTCGCCAGCGCCTTCAGAGCTTCTTCAACGAATTTCGGCTCCGGAACGGCGCCCTCAATATAAATTTTCTCGTTGACAACCGTCTTCGGGACTCCATATACCTGGTATTTGTTCGCCAGAAATGAGAATTCGGATGCCTCAACCATGTCGGAAGTGATATGCTCATTCTCCATGGCAAAAGCGTGGGCCAGCCGCACCGCGGCCGGGCAGTACGGTCAGGTCGGTGTTACGAACACTTGAAAATGGAGCGATTCTTTGACCGTCTTCAGTTTCTCCCGCGTCTTCTCCGACAGCCCCGAATCCCGTTTGGAAACCATGATGATATCTTCAAGGAGCGATGCAAACTCGTACCCGGCCGGGATACCGTAATAGCGGATGCCGTAATCTTTTTCCCCCATGACAATAGTCGCCGGGATTTTGTCGATTTTATACTGCTCGGCCACCGCTTTATCGGTGATGAAATTATAGACCAGAAGGGAAATTTTGTCTGAAAGCGATGCCAGTTCCTCCAGAATCATTCTGGTCTCGCGGCAGTACTGGCATTCCAATTCTTGAGTGAAATAAACGATTTTGACCGGATTGACCAATTCCTTCAACCGATCCTGAATTGCCTTGCGGTCTTTGTCGCCTATCAGGGCCATATAAAACCTCCTGTTTTATTATTATAAATTGAAATTTCGGAACCATGTTCCCACATTTATAATTTCCCCAAAAACATTTTCACCACCTGCGCCGAATTGGCGGCGGCGTTCTTGAAAAATTGCCCCATCTCCGCTTGCGCCGTTGCCGAACCGGAACCGCCCGCCAGGTCCGAGGCCGACCGGAAAATAATGAACGGAATATCATTGACAATGCAGACCTGCGCCACCGACGCCGACTCCATATCGGTCACTTCGGCTTTGAAATTCGATGACAGCCACTGCCGTTTTTCGACATTATCGATAAAAGAATTCCCGCTCACCCCGACTCCGCCGATTTTGAGACGGGGGAGATGGTTGCCGATACTGTCGAACTTCAGACTGTCGCGGTTTATGGCGAGGGCCTTCTCGAATAAAATGCTGTCGACCGGGAAATAGCTCATTTCTGCCTCGCTGTCGGCTTTCGGGTAATAGGCTCCGATCCCCCAAATTTTGAATCCTTCGGCCCCATAGTAGCCGTAATCATGCGTGGCCCATTTGCGGCAGACCACGATATCGCCGATATGCACCGTGCTGTCGATTCCGCCCGCAATGCCGGTGAAAACAACCGCCGATGGGTGGCATAAGTCAATCAGTCGCTGGGTGGTCATGGCGGCGTTGGTCATTCCGACCCCGGATTCGGCCAGAACTATTTCCTGCCCGGAGAGGGTCCCTTCGTGGATGGTCCGCCCGAGAATTTTTTCCGATTTGACAGTGGTCATTTCCTGCCAAAGAAGTCTCCCTTCGGCGGGGAAGGCGTAGAGCACCAGCACCGGCCGGTGCTCGGTGGCCAGAGCGACAGCGGCAAATGCCGCAATTGAAATCAATCCGATAATGACAATCCTTTTCATAGTTTCCTCCATTGAGAAATGGTTGGTAAAAAATAGGGATTAGAATAATTAAGGGCAATAAAATAATACAAATTGCGGATGGCCTAATGCCACCCAATCACAGGAGGAATTATTTTTCAAGATTTGTGAAATATAATGCTATTGCGTCGTTGAAACAGGGAAGGGACAGAGCTCACGGCCTAAGAGTCCTAAGGAAATCTAGGGGCCCTCTTTGATATTCATTTCGGGTCGGTGTCGCAAAATAATCTTACTTAAATCATCTTTGATTCTTTCATCCGGGCGTAATTTGTTAGCCATCAATACTGAAGCATGCATGAGCAGAGCTCCAACTGAAAGATACAGAGTTTCCAGTGATTTTAGTGAATCAGATTCTGCCCTTATCGGTTTGATACAAAGCTTTCCATCAATTTCGGTCAGCATTCTAGTTGTGTCATTTGCATGTGAGATTTCAGATTCACCTTTGTAAAGATAATTATATTCTGATGAGCGTTTGAGAGTGTTAGCCAAATTTCTAAGGTTTGAAGGTCCATTGTTTATTTGATACCATTTTTTGATGCCATTT
>CALMKK010000141.1 GCA_937867135.1 uncultured candidate division Zixibacteria bacterium | reverse complement strand
TGTTTGGCTTCGAGAAGCCCCCGTTCACGCTCCTCATCGAGAATCTTGCGGGTCAATTCCTGCCGCTCTTTGAACAACCGTTGAATCGACATATAGGTGCTGAACAATTCCTGATTGGCCCGGGCCAGGACGGTTTCAATCTCTTCAATTTCGATTTCGGTCGAACGGGCGAAAGAAGTCACCTCTTTGGGAATGCTCCGGGCGATATCATTCAGCTGGCTGTCATTGATATTGAGTTTTTGCGATAGAACGCTGATTTTCGTGATTTTATCTTCAATGTAACTTTGCCCGATTGGCAAAATCTCCCGGTTCAAGGCCACCGCCAGGAGGACTATTTCATCGAGCGCACTGGTTTCCTTGCGGCCGTAATAATGATGATGGCTTATGGCCGAGGCAATTTCCCTGGGAAGCCGCCACTTTTCGGCGATCAAAAAGCCGGCATCGGGATGCGTCATACCGAAAATCTTACGCTCTTCCTCCAATATGGAACCGGATTTGGCGGCGTTTAAAATGGCGGTGCGGTATTCCTCGGGATGGTGATGCAGAAAATAGAGCAGACCGATTTCATGCAGGAGACCGCAGGTGAAAGCATTCTCCGGGGCCGTGCAATTACAGGCAATGGCCAGTTTGCGGCAAGTGACCGCTACCGAAATAAGATTGCTGTACAGGGCCGAGATATTAATGCCGATGTCATCTTTTATATTATTTTTCGTGAAAAGAGCGGCCGAAAGGGCCAGGCATTTGACAGTCGTCAATCCCAGCACCATAACAGCCTGATGAATGCTGTTAACATTATGACTCAATCCGTAAAACGGCGAATTTGCGATTTTGAGAAGGCGTCCGGTCAGGGCCGGGTCCTTGCTTATTATTTCCGATAAAGAATCGATACTGATTTCATCTTTGGCCGCGGATTCCAAAACCTTAATGACCGCTTCGGGGAGGGCCATTAGTTCGTTGTTGCGCGCGATTTCACCGGCTACATCAATTTTTGGGGACAATGTGGTTCTCTCCTATTTTATAGGAGTTTTATCGGAATTTCAGGGGAAAATCTGAACGATGGCCGCTTTTAAACGCCTGAAGCCCGTATCTGACCGATAAGATCCGACAATTGCTCCAGCCGGAACGGCTTATTTAGAAGGAATCTAACACCGGCTTCTTCAAGTTTCTTGTTGTCCACCGAAACGCCCCAGCCGGTGATCATAATGACAGGAGTCTCCGGTGCGATTTCTTTAATCCGAGCCGACAAGTCCAGTCCGGACATTCCCGGCATCACCAGGTCGGCGATGACAATGTCAGGCCGGTGAGATTCGAAAAGAGCCAGTCCATCGCGGCCGTTACGAGCCGTGAGAATCCGATACCCAATCGATTGGCACATGGCGGCCAGAAGTTCCAGGATTACCACCTGATCATCGACGGCCAAAATCGTTAAAGCCTGGCGGTCCCCTTTTCCCGCGGCCGCCGGTTCTTGGACCGGATTGGGGAAACGGAATGAAAAATAGGATGGTATATGGCTGTATTTATCAAAAGCGAACTCGCCCCCCAAAAGGGTCAGTTGTGCCATAAAAGCGGCATTCTTTTGTTCCCCTTCCACCGCCGCCGGGGCCCAAAATCGCCCGAATCCCGAAACCGATTCGACAGGCGGAAAATTCTTGCGATGCCGGGAGATATCGAGATAAATGTGTCTCCCCGATTCATAGGTGCTCAGCGTAATAATTTCTTCTTCACTGATATTGGCGGTGAAGGTTCGTGCGGCCGTATCTAGAAAATGGACAAATATCTCTCTATCAAAAGGCAAAAAAGGAACGGCGCTCAAGTTCAGATTAAGTTCGAACGGGCGCCCGGCGATCAAGTACAAATCGCCGGAAATTTTTGTCTTGTCCAGGGCTTCTTTAATGGTTGCATTTATATCCAGCCGGTTTTCCCCGCCCTCAATGCGGTCCGAATTTTCATTGATAGAAGTCTTAATCTTATCAGCCATTTGACGGGATGATTTTAGGATCGCGTCAAGGGCGGCATTGGTTTCCCCTGTCAAATTAGGATCGCGGCGGGCCATTTGACAGAACCCCGTTATGGCCGCCAGATCATTATTCAAATCGTTGACAATATTGACTGGCAAAACGCCGGCGCAAGGCGGCTCCGCCGTCTCTTTCGCTATGGCTGATTGCCCTATTTCCAGCCGCAAATTGAGAAGACCGACCAGAACCGAAATCAGGCGGTGGCGTTCAATATTCTCCGCCGTGGCATCATTGAATCCGAACAGGCTTATAAAGTAATCAGCCTGATCATTGATTATGACGGGATATCCGGCGTGCAGGGCGGGTCGCCGGCGATCGCCGAACATACTCAATAATAAATTGCGATTTTCCTCATCATAGCGAGCCATACTATCCGTGACCGCTTCAATCCCAATATGCACCTCATTATTTTTTATGATTGCCGCCTGTCCCGGAATGCCTTCCCCCAGCGCGATTGATAAATCGGCCAATCCTTCCGACGTCGGATGGGAATATATCGCCTGATATTTTTCACCCTCTCTTTTATATAGAATAAAAATGGAATCGGACGGGATGCTCCGGCTAATTTCATCCAGAAAACCTTTTAATTCTTTTTCGATATTCGCCCCCGAAATTTTCATTCTCAACAGATGCCCGATAGTTTCGTATCCGCGGCTGCGCGAGTTATCCGCCGCCACTGTCAAGGCATTTCCGATAATCATTCCAGCCACCCCGGCCACCAGTTCCAATAACTTTAAATCATCGTCGCCCGGTTGCATCGCCCCGCTGCGATTGCGCAGAAGCAGGGCATTCCCCCCGTTACCGGCGGGATAAAGCAATGACGAGCGAGTGATATAAGGATTTCCCGATTCATCAGTTCCTTCCTGATTCAAAATGACCGGTTTGTTCCTGGCGACAGCACCCAACAGAGCCGCCTGGAAACTCTCGGAAAAGTCGGTCTCCCCGGCCGTCCCGCCGAATATATTCAGATGACCGTCAACCAACCCTAAAAGCCAGACTTCATCGGCCTCCATCAAGCCGAGACATCGCTCCGCGAAGGTTGAAGGCGAGGGGATCTCCCCGGCCGGTTTCACGACCCGATTCAGTTTTTCATAAAAACCCTCAAGGCGAAAACGGCGCTGTTCCAACTCGCGCTGGCTCTTGCCCAATTCCCGTCCCAGGCGGCTTACTTCGATTTTCTCCGCCAGCCAATCGGCAATCGGCCCGAGAATGGTCAAATATTCACGTGAGAAATGTTTTTCTTCTTCCGAAAAAAGAAGCAGGGCCCCCAGTTTATTCCGGCCGGAAATGAGCGGCATAACCAGGATGGAATGAAACCTCGAGGCCGCCAATTGAGCTTTCCCTCCCAGCCTGCGGAAGTCGCCGGTAAGCATCGGCGTCTCTTCTTCCACCGCCTCACTCATCAAGTTGCGTCCAAAAGGATAATATTCCAAAAGGGCTACTTCATCTTTGGATAGGCCCGAAGCCGTGGTCAAGACAAATTGCCTTTGAGAACGATTTAAAAGAAAAATGGCGCCGGCATCCTCCCCTAATCCTGCGAGAAGCGATTTTAGGGCCCGTTCCAGCAGTTCCGCCATCGGGAAAGGCTCACGGCTGTCCTGCTGAAGATTCTCCAGAAGGCGGTATTTTTCCAATTGATTGGCGACTTCCAGATCACGATCGCCGAAATAACTGAAATAAAGGGCCAATCCGATGACAGTAAAAATCGCTCCCGCCGCCAGAAACAGAAATTTGACTATTTCTATTGCATGATAGATATTTTGAAGAAACCAATTCGGATAACCCGGAAATTGCTGGAGAAAATTAATCACCGCGGCCAGAAAAATCATCAGCAATCCGGCCAACAGGTACCCCCGGCCGCCCGCCGGCTTTGTAGCCGTCACTTTCAGGCGATATAAAAGAAAGAACGATAGAGCAAATATCGCAATTAAATAGAATATCGATATCAGCAATCCCGTCATTATCAATGCTCCCGGTCCCCGTGCAAGGTCCAGCTATCGGCCGATGTTACACGAATATTTTGAATTGTCCCTAACAGGGATGGCTCCCCTGCAAAAAGAATTGTCTTATACCCCTCCGTCTTTCCCTTAAGAAGGGCATTGCTTCGCCTTGAAAAGCCATCGACCAGAACCGAGCGGATTCGTCCGATTTCTTCCTGATTTTTTTCATAAGAGATTTTCTTCTGCAGATTGATCAACTTCGTCAGGCGTCTGATTTTTACCGGATCGGGAACATCATCATCAAACCGGTAAGCGGCGGTTCCTTCGCGGGGAGAGTACCGAAACATGAAGGCGGAGTCGAATTTAATTTTTTCGACCGCCGTCAGTGTCAGGTTGAATTCCTCTTCGGATTCCGACGGAAAACCGACAATCAAATCGGTCGTCAGGGAAATATCGGCTTGGACGGCCCGCAATTTATCGACTAAATGCCGGTAATGCTCAAGCGTGTATCCCCGGCCCATGCGACGCAAAATCCTGTCCGATCCCGATTGAAGCGGCAAATGGAGATGAGCCATTATTTTCGGCTCGCTCGCCATTGTCGCGATTAATTCATCCGAGAGATCTTTGGGATGTGAAGTCATGAACCGCATTCTTTTTATGTCAGTTTCACCGGCAATTTTCTTCAGCAAATCAGCGAATGCTAACTCATTGTCCCGGTATGAATTGACATTCTGCCCGAGAAGCATTATTTCAAGAACCCCATCGGAAACAAAATTTCTAACCTGATTGACTATTTCTTGGGCCGGGTAAGACCTCTCTTCGCCCCGCACATACGGCACGATGCAATAGGTACAGAAATTGCCGCAACCCCGCGAAATAGTCGCATAAGCGGCGAAACGGCTGTCGCGAACCGGGGCAATGACGCCAATATTCTCGTGTCCGAACTCGGTATGGACCAGCGGCGTCCCGTTGCTTTTCTCCAAGATCTCCGGTAAATTGAACATCTGATCGGTTCCGAGAACGATATCTACGAATGGGGCCTTATCGACTATCCTTTCCCCCAGCCTTTGCGCCATACATCCCACCACGGCGAATTTTTTCCCCGGCACCATATTTTTCAAGCCGCTCAGCTCACCCAGACGCCCAAAAACCCGATCCTCCGCTTTTTCCCGAACCGAGCAGGTATTGAGAATGATAATATCGGCTTCGGCTTCGGTTTCGGCCGGGCGATAACCGCGGGCATTTAGAACCGCCGCCAGAACGCCCGAGTCCGCAAGGTTCATCTGACAGCCAAAAGTCACTATTTTATAGCTTCTATCATTCATCCGCGTTTACCAATCGGTGTTTGTCATATGGCGAGTAACAGCCTACTACCGATAAAATATGAATTCTCCACTTATTGGCAATGTAAATATTTATACTAGTTTAATTTTGAGGAACCGGGAATAAGGGGCAAAAAAAGGACGGCTCTACCAAGCCGTCCTTATATCACATTTTACTGCAGATCGGCTATGAAACACAGCCCAATTGCGGGGCCGGGCCGTTTTTATATAAAAAATTAATCAGACAACTTACATCCAGAATATTGATGGCACAAGAATGATCCGGGTCGGCCTGATTCGGGATTTCGGGCACCGGCCCCGATTTGTACAAATAATTTACTACAAAGGACACATCCAGGATATTGATCGCCCCATTATTATCGGCATCGCCGGCAATGAAGTTGGATTTTGAAATTAGGAGGACAAAATCACTGGAATCGGTGTAAGAACTATATAGGTCTTTGGCCTTAATTCTGAAATTGAAACTCCCATAATTGGTCGGATTACCGGATATCACCCCGGTCCCGGCATCAAGCACCAAACCGCCCGGCATCGTTCCGGATGCCAGCGAAAAAGTATTGGTTCCGGAACCCCCGCGAGCAATCACCGAATCCCGATAATCTAAATATTGCTCGCCGGAGTCGAGCGGGAACGGAATAATATGATAGGTCCAGTTTGATTTGGTGGCGGCCTTAAGAATCCATGCTTCCGGATCAAGCGCGACATCGATGGCGGCCTTATCCGCTTTCATAATATATGTTTTCCTCTGGGCATCGTTGAAAATAACCTGAGTGGCGGTGTCGCCCGGGCCATAAGTGAAAAGAAAATCGACCGGCATGGAAAATACCGTGGGGTAGGTGGCTTGGCCCTGCTCAACATAGAGGTAATTCCAATATTTATTATCGGACGGATCGAGTTCGCCCATAAAAGAGTAAATATAACGCGGGCGGTATGTGCCGTACAGCCACTCCTGGAAGAAATAGTCCAGCTCCTTTCCGGAAATGCTTTCGCACAGATTTTTAAACTGCTCGCTGGTGACATCACTATATTGGTAGGCACTGCTGTAATAATCCCGCATGATGGCAAAAAATGTGCTATCGCCCACGATATGTCTCAACATATGAAGCACCCAGGCCGCTTTGTCATAGACAATATTTCCGAAAATGATATCGACATTGGTAGTATCATAGATATAAATCGTACCGCCTCCGGCGAAATCCATTCCGGCCATATAACTGTGATAGGCCGCATCTCCGTTCTTTACTTCGTAATAAAGGGCCTCACAATACGAGGCGAATCCTTCATTCAGCCATATTTCATGCCAGTTATTGCAGGTGATCATATCGCCCCACCATTGATGGGACAATTCATGCACCACAACCGGCTCATAGAATCCATACCAATCACCCGAAAGCGAAGTGCAGGTTTGATGTTCCATTCCCCCGCCCCATTGGAAATTGGCATGACCATACTTTTCATGAATAAATGGGTATTGCCCGAAGAGATTGGAGTAAACACCAAGAGCGTAAGAGGTCACTCCCTGCCAATGGGTTAAGGCATCGGCATATTTATCGGGATAAACATGATAAACAACCGGCATGGAATCGCTGGGGGTATAATGATACCACTCTTTGAAAACAGTGTATTTCGAAATCGCCACCGAAAATAAATAAGTCGCAATAGGATAGCGAACTTGATAATTAAAGGTCCAGGTGCCATCACCGTTTCTGGTAGTATCCATAAGATTTCCGTTGGAAGCGCAATAAAGAGCCGTATCGCATGTCACATAAATGTCAAGCGAATCTGCCTTATCATCGGGGCGATCTTTGCAGGGCCACCAGGTGTGCGCCAGATACGGCTCTGAAAGCGACGTAACGATCGGAATGCCACTTCTCGACGTGAAGAAGAACCCCTGAAATCCGCCGGTCTGAGGTGTGCCATGATACCGCACCACAAAAGAAAAGATCTCATCAATATTATAGGTCCTATCTAATTGAACCGTTAATGAATAACCGACCAGAGAATAATTGAGTCTTGCTCCCGACGGAAGATATACCGAGTCAATTGTAAGGGTGGCATCAAAATCGACCCCAACCGTATCCAGGCCGTTGACCAGAGACTTGGCGGCCATGGAAACATTGCCGTAGAGAATCTGACTGGGGACGTCAACCCTTAATTCTATCCGATAATATTCTGCATCATATTCGGTTTGGTTATATAACATCGGCGAAGCAGTCGCGATGGCCTGACGATACGTGGCCAGATGAGCCGCTTTGGCCTGCCCCATAATGCTGTGAAGTTGGGCCGGAGTAAGACCCGCGGGCGGTTCCGAGCCCGAGTCCGGAATCTGGGCAAAAAGGGATAATGAAGCAAAAGTGAGGATTAAAAAAATTGCGGCGGCAAGATGACGTAATTTCATAAAATACTTTCATTTATAAATCGTTCATATTTTCTTCCAACGAGTAAAAGCAGGAACATATCTAACATACTGCTATTTATCGGATTGTCAAGAATTTCCATTATGTGACCGCCGGAATTTATTTCCTATGTCAATTTTTGATTCAGACTATTATTGTCCTTTTAGTTTAAAAAAATTGCCGTCTTAATATAAAACGGCAATTTTCCACAAGATAATAAGATAATTATTCTTACAGCGGATTACCGCAGATTGGGCTATGGTCGATATACAGATAATTGAGTATTACCCCGATATCGACAATATTGACCACAAAATCACAATTGCAGTCGCCGACAAGCCTTTCCGGAATGGGAGCCGGACCGCTTCTATACAGATATAGGATCAGATAAGCCACATCCAGAATATTGATGATGCCGTCATTGTTGACGTCACCGTGGAATTTCCAGACATCAAGTCTAAAATTGAGCGGTACGGGTGAGTTGGAGGCCACACCGGATAATATTAGCGCCGTGCCGGTATAGCGCCCCATGGTTAAGCCGGTGGCATCCGGTATGAAACGTATACTCCAGGGATATGTAGCCCCGAACGAGGTATCAATCTCCGATATAAGCCAGGGAATATCTTCATCCAAACTCCAGCTCATACAACCCGGATTGGCGTTATTCACTATTACGGATTTGAATCGTCCCTGACGATCAATCTGAGCCGTAAATTTTATCGTGTCGGGAGCATTGGTATATATAAGAGGTGTCTGACTCGTAGGTAAAACCACCATTTTCACCGGGATTTTGAGGGGATTATTAAGAGCAATTTCGGAAGTAACCACGATTGTATCACGGTAGGTCCCCGGTGCATATCCTTTGGAATTGAACTGCAATTCCAATTCCAGCGGAGACGGACCTTCGCTGGGCGAAAATGTCAGCCATGAAGAATTGTTTGTCACATGAAAAGAAAGAGGATCGCCGCCATCGGCATATAACAGCAGACTGATCGGCGGCGGTTCCGGTGCTATTCCCCGACCGCATTCGACAAAACTGGCCGAAACGGAATCAGAATTGGAGGCAATTCGCGATGCCAACCAGACAAAATGGAAATGAAATACCACCGGTATCGGCGAATTTAAAGCTTCGGGCGAAGAGACCCAGACCGTATCATAAAAATCATGCCCCGGATCACCGCCAACCGTCTTCAAACTGGCGGTAACGAGTTGAGGCGCCGTCCCGGTTGATGGAGTTAGAGAGAGAATTCGGGTGGAGCTTTCGGAGGTCGAGAATGTCATTGTTCCGCCGCCGGCATTATAGACAAGGAAACTGCGATCGGGGGCATTTACTACGGATGTATCAACGATGACTGTAATCAGCGGCGAATCAACGGCCAGGAGCGGAAGTCCCGATGCAATCTCGAGCCTGACCGGAGCTTTCTGGGGATTATTGGAGGCCGCCGGGTCTGAAATTACAATGGTATCGTAATAAACGCCATATGGCAAACCGGTAATATCGGCCGTCACCGCGACATTGCCGGCATCGGTTCCGGACGCGGGATCGAGCATCAACCAGGAACTCGACTTGGTCAACTGCCAGTGAAGGGTTCCCTGCCCAATATTGCTAATGCTCAGGCTCTGGCTGGGAGGATTGGCCGAATCCGCCATAGCGTTAAAGCTGAAATTGGGCGGAGAAAAAGAAATTATAGGCGGCGGCGGGGTTATATGTAATTCCACCGGGATTGGGACCGGATTATTGGTGGCATTGGTATCGGCCACTATAATCGTATCATAATAAATTCCGGCGGAAAGGCCCGTAATGTTGGCATAAATCTGAACATTGGATGGTGCCGTACCACTCGACGGAGATAAATTCAGCCAGGATGATTTCTTAGTGGCACTCCACTTAAGGGTTCCCTCACCAGTATTCGTGATTCGCAGGACTTGGGGATCGGGATTTGCTCCTCCCAATATGGCCGAGAAATTAAACGAAACCGGATTGACTCCGATGATCGGCGGACCAACCGGATTGCCGATTATTATTTTGCCTTTCTTCAATACCGGATAAAGTATCTCTCCGACCGGATTACTAAAAATCAATTCCGAATTCGGCTCAAAAAACATGGAATCAATAGTGACCTTTTGGTCCGGAATTCCGCCGGGAATATCAAAATAAATTTTGCAGAAAAGCCCATTGCCGGGTGGGATATAACTCTCCAAAAATACTATCGCAGCAATCAATATCTGCTGGGTGGCCGGCTCATATGTAATATATCTGTTGCCAAGGTAGCTGACCCGCGTGCCAACGAATGATACTGAATCAATCGAAATATCGGGGCTGCTATAATGAAGCGGCAATTGGATAACCTGCAATTCCTCGTCATTGAAAAAATTGATATTGACAACCGCCTTGCTTCCCTGGTCGACTTTTACAGAGTCGATACGAAGAGTATCAGGAAGGCCCGGGTCCTGAGCGAAGCTGCTGCCAAATGAAAATATGGCCATAAGGACCGCCACGGTAAAGATCCATTTACCCATAGACTGACTCCTGTTTAAGTTTTTAATTTTCGCTCGAAAAGTATTGCGTAAGAAATTTTTATACCTGTCGATAATCCTGCCGGGGATTATCACCCGACTCCAGTAGGGAATTAATCGCAATTACCTCTATAAATATATCCCCATTAGGCGAACTCTGTCAAGCTAAAATTGGGAAATGATGAAAAAAGATAATTATCGGCGGGCCGAACGGGCCGCAATTTTTTTGGCCGGATCGGCTATTTTGCGGTTTTTGGCCTTTTCCATCTCTTCGGCAAAGATTTTTTCGAGCGTATAACTCGAAGGAATAAAGTCGAGAAGAGCCTTTTCGAACAGTTCATCAACCGAATCAATAAAGATAAATTTGGTCTTTTTTAAGATATCGGGAGGGAGATCTTTCAAGTCCTTTTTATTTTCCCGCGGAATAAATACCTTGGGGACACCGGCCCGATAAGCGGCCGATATTTTTTCCTTGATTCCCCCTACCGGTAACACCTTGCCCCGTAATGTAACTTCCCCGGTCATGGCAATGTCATGGCGAATCGGGCGTTCCGACATCACTGATGCAATAACCAGCGATACCGTGACGCCCGCCGATGGTCCGTCTTTGGGAATGGCGCCGGACGGAAAATGGATATGAATATCAAAATTGTCAAAATCGTTGTGGTCGATCCCCAGAATGTCGGCTCGGGCCCGTACGTAACTATGGGCCGCCTGGATCGACTCCTTCATCACTTCGCCCAAGGAACCGGTCGTGATAACTTCGCCGCTTCCTTTCATTTTCAAACCTTCGATCATCATCAAATCGCCGCCGGTTCCGGTCCAGGCCAAGCCGGTCGCGACTCCAATTTCGGCTTTCTTCTCCGGCTTCTCGGGAATATAGAGCGGCGTGCCGAGGAAATTTTCGACCGTTTTTTCATTCACCACCCAGACGCGATGGACGCGGCTTGCCTTTTCTTTGGCCACATGGCGGCAAATGCGCTCAATCTGGCGCCGGAAATTCAGCAATCCCGCTTCCATCGTATAACTGCGGATAATTTTCTTCAACCCTTTTTCGTTGAACCGGATATCCCGTTTAAGCAGGGCATGTTTTGTCAGAACGCCGGGAATTATATATTTGTGGGCGATAAAAATCTTCTCCCGCTCAATATATCCGGGTAATTCAATGATCTCAAAGCGATGCGCCAGCATCTCGGGAATGCCCTCAATCGATTTGACGGCGCAAATGAATATGGCCCGGCTCAAATCGATGGGAAGCCCGATATAATTATCGAGAAAACCTTTGTTCAGACGCGGATCGATGGCCTCGAGAAGCGACATCGGCAGGGCGGTATTGGCATCCTCGGCAAAATATTCAATATCCTCTATAAAGACAATCGGATCGCAGGTCCCGGCATCGCGCAAAGTCCTGATAATGATTCCCGGCACCGCTCCCCAAAATGTCCGGGCCGTACCCTTGATATCGCCGATATCGACCATGCCGCCGACAGAAATTCGAATAAATTTCTTATGTAACGCCTTGGCGATGGCCCGCGCCAGCGAGGCTTTACCGGTTCCCGGCACACCGGCCAGGCAAAGCACCGAGACTTCATCGATTCCCCCCGACAATTGTCGAACCGCGATTCTTTCCAAAATCTGTTTTTTTATCTGGGGCGAACCGTAATATTCCTCGGCGATATCTTCTTCCACCTGCTTGATATTGAATTTCTCTTTGGTGCAAACGTTCCAGGGTATATGCATCAGCCAATCGAGGTACAGTTTGGTGGCGCCGTATTCGGCCGAGGCCGTGGATAGATGACTCAAGCGCTCCACCTCGATCAGGGCGCGGGCGCGAACTTCCTCCGGGAGAAGACGATTTTTCTTAATCTCATTTTTGAGGTTGATGGCTTCCTTATCTTCCAGGAATTCATCCCCCAATTGCCTTTTTATTTCATACAACTGCTGCCGGAGGAAAGATTTCCGTTGCTCCTCGGCGCTCTTTTCTTCGACATTCTTCTTGATTTCAAACGATACCGCCGCTTCATCCAATTCATCCTTCAAATACTTGAGGAGTTTCTGAAGACGTCCGCTGACTTGAAAACTCTGCAATATTTCCTGCCGGGCATTGAGCGGAAAATCGAATTGTGAGGCAATCTTGTCGGCAAAGGCCCCGGGATTGCTCGTTCCATATCTGGCCGCCGTCGCCACGCGGTTCGAATACATCGGATTGACCCGGGCGATCTGCTCAATAACGGCGATGATTTCCTTGATCAGGCGGGCCGCTTCCGAAGCATGCGGAGGGGTCTCAATGACATATCCGATACGCGCCGTCAAATAGGGAGTTCGCCGGCGAAGGGAAAGAAGGGCGATGCGGCGAATTCCTTCCAGCGAAACGAATTTTGAACCGGACGGCCCATCTTTAATTGAGATAATCCTGGCCGCCGTCCCCACTTGATAAAGGTCAACATCTTTGGAGCCACCATCTCCGGTCGGCGAATATGTCACCCCGACCAGGCGGCCCGGACCGGCATTTTCGGATATTAAATCCAAATTCTCCGGCCGCCCTATTTGAAGGGTCACCGTTTCTCCCGGAAAAAGGATAAGGGTTCGGGCCGGAATTATAGGCAAAAGCGGCTCATCGTCCGCCGCCAGAAGCGGGATATGCGTTCCGGTTTTGATAATCATTTTCCTATCCTTTTCCTATCGTATCGGTCTAAATTATATATACTTAAACCGAGCGATAAGTCAATGTCGAAGCCATCCTTAATCTCTAAAACCGCATATCCCGGCCGGCCGTTCCGGGTTGGGAATTAACTCACCAGCCGTGGCGCCAGCTCACCGACCATTCGCTGTAACTCATAGTCCGGGTGAGTCTTAAGATTCTCAAGATTAAGAATAATCTTGGATGGTTCCAAATCCAGACGATAATATCCGAGGCGATTATTTTCAAAAATGGGCCACGGACAGCCGCCATTGCGGTTCACCTCCTGCTTGAGACGATACAGATAGCGGGCCTGATTAAATCCGACCTCAATCTCGTCTTTATACATCCAGCCATCATTACCGGCCAGCCGCGAAAAGGCCAGCTTGACCAGATACTTGAACGATTTTCCGGTCAGACGCACCGGAAATCCGTCGATTTTGATAAGATACCTCTCCCCTTCATAGCGGCCGTCGAGGTCGAGCGATAACGGGTGCGTCCCGAAAACCGGCAGAGCGGTTCCGGTCGATCCGGTTTGACGGGCCGGCCGCAATTGCGCCCGGGTAATGGTTGACGCGAATCGTCCCATTTTATCCTCCTCTTGCAAGGTTTTGATTTCATCGAGAAATCTGGTTAATTTTGTTTCCGGTTTGATTAGTTCCGATAATTTTTCCGGCCCCAGCGCCGCGATTTCTTCCGGCGCTTTCAGGTCGTTTTCCAGCAGGATACGATAATCATTCCGATTGAGAATATTTCCGGCCAGGTAGTGCAACAGCCGCATCTCCGGCGAAAGGCCGAATTGCACGGCAAAAGAATAATCATCGAGCTCGCGCGGCAGAAGAGACGCGGTATCGGCGGCGCCGAGAATCCGGCCGAGCGATGCCAGAAGCCAGGCCGCATTTTCCGCCGCGTGGATTATCTGGCCATGATGCAATTGATACCGTTGCTCCAACCGCTCCACCGGCTTCCCCCCGGCCCACTCCGAGAGGAGAAAGACCGCCTTCAATACGGCCGCAGTACGGAAATCAACCGGCTCACGGCCGATTTTAGCGCCCCAATAGAGATTGGCCTCGCCCAGAGACTCCGAATATTCCTGGAAGAGCAATTTTTCATAGCGGCGGGAGCGATATTCCGAAGTTGCCAGAGAGACGGGCGCCAAATCGAAATCGCCGCCCGTCAGCGCCACTATCAGCCAGCCGATGAGATTCCGGGGCATGCTTTTATCGAGAAGTATTTTCAGCCGGGAATAACTTGCGGTCGTAAGGCCGCATTGCGCCACCGCCTCGCCGACCGGCCCGGGGATTATTTCGTCGCGCAGGAGGCCGCTTTCCCACAACGACTCCACCGCCTTATCCAGCATGATGCCGTCCATCACCTCATGACGATACCAAAAGGTATTGCGCAATTTGGTCCGGAGCATCTCCCGGTCAGCGGCGATGCCGCTCACGGCGAAATCAAGAATGATATCTTCAAGTCGATAATGCCCGAGCGCCGAAACGATTCGGCCGCCTTTATCGGTTTCAATATAACTCGACCAGAGAACCTCGTGTTCGAACTCCGATCCAGCCAGAATAATCGCCCGGCCGGGATGATCCTCATCGGTCAAACCGAATCTCCCCGCCCGCCCCGCGATATTCCGGAATTCCGCCGCCGTTATCGGCACCAGCGACGGCCGTCCGCCGAAATCTCCCGATCTGTATTTCATCGTTTCCAGAAGAACCATCTCCGCCGGAAGATTGACCCCCATCGCCAGTGTCGTGGTCGAAAAAATCACCCTGATTTCCCCCCGCATATATCCCTGCTCGACCGCCCGGCGTTGCGACGGGGTCAGATCGGCATTATGAAACGCCACCCCGTGTGAAAGAACCTGCCGCAACGACCGCACCAGAAAACTGGTTTCTTCATGCTCCAGCTGCCCCAGCGTAACCCCGGCTTCGCTCCAGTTGACCGATGAAGCCAGCCGGAAAGCGGCCCCGATCGTATCGCGGCGGGATTTGAGAAAAATTAATTTGCGGGAGTTGTCGCTCTTGAGAAAATCAATCAGGCCCTCGGTAAGACTGCCGTGATTATCATACAACTCAAATTTTTCTTTCCCCTCGACACCGCTGTTGAAACTCTTAAAGTGAAAACAGCCGTCGGAAACAACTCCCTGCATCAAGTCGACCGGACGCGCGGCCTCTTTGATGACCTGACAGGAGAGCCATTCCGCCAATTCGCCCTCATCGTCCAGAACCGCCAAAAGAGCCACCAGCCGCGGCTTATAGCCGGAGGAGATTATCTTGGTCAGGGCCAGTTCCAGTTCCGGCCCCCGCTCCCGATCCCCCAGCATTTGAAATTCATCGATTATAACCAGGCCGATTTGTTGCAGAAGATCGATATTAACGGTCAAAAGACGGTTGAATTTTTCGTATATCGCCAGCGCCAGATCGAAATTCCCCAGCTCGAAATCGGCGTCGTTTTCAGGATGATCCCCGGTGACAATAATGGTTCTGATACCGATTTCTTTGTAACAGGCCCGAAACTGGTTGTACTTCTCTTCGGCAATCGACTTCAGCGGCAGAAGCATCACCGCTTTCTTGCGTGCCAGAAGGGTCGCTATGGCGGCGATCTCGCCGCAGAATGATTTGCCGGCCGAGGTCGGCGCTGAGATGAGAAGATTGGGCGCGA
>CALMKK010000140.1 GCA_937867135.1 uncultured candidate division Zixibacteria bacterium | reverse complement strand
GTTTCCCGAGGCGACCATACAATTTGTGCCGCTTATATCGATTCTGGCGATTATCGGCATTATTTACGGGGCCCTGGTGGCTATGGTGCAACGGGATGTCAAATCACTGGTGGCTTTCTCATCAGTCTCCCATTTGGGCTTTGTAATGCTGGGGATGATGACGCTGAATATACAGGGGATGGAGGGGGCGGTTATACAAATGATCAATCACGGTATTTCAACCGGAGCGCTTTTCTTACTGGTGGGCATGATCTACGAACGGCGGCATACCCGCCTGATATCGGAGTTCGGCGGTCTGGCCAAGTCAATGCCGGTTTTTTCGACATTTTTTATGATTGTGGCATTATCCTCAATCGGATTGCCATTAACCAATGGTTTTGTTGGTGAATTTTTGATTCTTTTGGGGACGTTTCAGACCAATCATGTTTATGCGGTGCTGGGCGCTGGCGGTGTCATTCTGGCCGCCTGTTATATGCTATGGATGCTCCAGCGCGTCATTTTCGGGAAAATAACCCAGCCGATAAATGAGAATTTACATGATTTGTACCGTCGCGAACGACTGGTATTGATTCCTCTGGTAATATTGATATTTTGGATAGGGGTATATCCGAAACCATTCTTCACCCGCATGGAACCGGCCGTGAAAAATATTATTACTCTTGTCAATCGTGCGAGGAGTACCGAAGCGGACACGAAACAGAGGCAGGATTTTCGATTGGGATGTGAATCGGCGAAAACTTTCAGCGTTGCAATGGATGAGAATTGATATGCCGGACGTAACCATATATACCAAGCCGGGTTGTCCCTACTGCGCAGCGGCAAAAGAGTACTATTCCCAAAAGGGGATAAAATATTGCGAAATTGATGTTTATGCCGTCGAAGGTGCCTCTGAAAAGGCGACCAAATTGGCCGGCGGTAAGGCGATTGTACCGGTGATCGTCGAAGATGGCCGGGTGACGGTTGGATTCGGCGGTGGTTGAGGAATTTGAAAAAATGGCATCCGGGTTGATGCTTGGATTGAAATGAGTTATGGATTTAAAGCTGGCTACCATTGATCTTGGCTTAATTGCTCCGGAGATAATTATTGCCGCCGTGGCGATGCTGATTCTCCTCCTTGGCAATGTTGTTCGCAGACGTACCATTCTGGCCTATTTTGGCTTGTTCGGATTGGTGGCGGCTCTGCTGACGGCTTTGCCCAGGTGGGGAAATCCGGCATCAGGCTTTTATGGCATGGTCCAGGCGGATAATTTTGCAATATTTTTCAAAATTATTTTTATCATTGCGGCCGGGTTGACGATTCTGATGGCACGGCGATATTTGATATCGCATGAAATCGAAAGCCCCGAATTCTACGCCCTGTTATTGTTTTCCGCAGTGGGGATGATGGTGATGGCGGCGACATCCGATCTGGTTGTAATATTTTTGGGATTGGAAATAATGTCGGTGCCGCTTTATGTCATGGCGGCTTTTGCCCGGCATGATGTCTCGTCGAATGAGGCGGGAATAAAATACTTCATTATGGGCGCCTTCGCGAGCGGGATTCTGATTTATGGCATTGCTTTGGTATATGGCGCGACCGGAACGACCGATCTGCGCCGGATTCTCGCGGACTGGGGATTCTTTGAGATGCATTCCCAATTATTCTTATACAGCGGAGCCATATTGGTGCTAATCGGCTTTGGTTTCAAGGTCGCGGCCGTGCCGTTTCATATGTGGGTTCCCGATGTTTATCAAGGGGCCCCGACACCGGTCACGGCCTTCTTTTCGGTGGCGCCTAAAGCTGCCGGATTCGCGGCCCTACTTAGAATCTTCACCTATGGTTTTGCCGATATGAGCCAATTGTGGGCAATTTTATGGATACTTGCTGTTCTGACAATGACAGTGGGAAATATCCTGGCCATATTCCAGGATAACATAAAACGAATGCTGGCATATTCGTCAATCGCTCACGCCGGGTATATCCTGGTGGCTTTGACCGCCGGGGGAGACGGTGCGGTATCGTCCGCGGCTTATTACCTGCTGGCATATACATTTTTTAATTTGGGCGCCTTTGCGGTGATAACATTGATAGATACCCGGAACAGCAGTACGGCGCAAATTGATGAAATGCAGGGATTGTCGGGACGGCATCCCTTCCTGGCCGCGGTGCTGGCTCTGTTCATGTTTGCTCTCGCGGGTTTTCCTCCGACCGCCGGATTTATGGGTAAATTCTACATATTTTCTGAAGCGATAAAGAACGGATATATCGGGCTGGCCATTATCGGGGTAATGAACAGCTTCGTATCGGTTTATTACTATTTGAGGGTGGTTGTGGTTTCTTTCTTTGCCAGGCCAAATAAGGAATTTGAGGCAGTATCGTACACTCCTGCGATTTTCATCGTATTAGTTATTACGGCCGCCGGAACGCTAATTTTAGGTATTTTGCCGGGCTATTGGCTGAGCCTGGCCCGAGCCGGCATCTTTCAATTTTTATAATAAATAAACTCGCCGGAAATGATAAAGCCCGCCATATGGCGGGCTTTTGCTTTAACTGAAAAATATCGGCCGTCACGGAATGTAAGAACAGGGCGATGGTCCGCTTCTATATAAGAAATTTATTAAATAAGAGACATCGATGATATTAATCCCGCCGATGCAATTGACATCACCCGCGGCAAGCGGTACGGGCGGCGGCCCGCTTCGATAGAGAAAATTAATTATATAAGATGCGTCAAGTATGTTTATCGACCCGTTATGATTGGCATCACCGGCCATCACCAGCGGGACATGTTGTAAAAATTTAACCGCTTCGGCGTTGGTAACCATATTTGCGGCCGGATTGGCACGCACTACGTAGGGCGTGGCGGCGCATCCGGTGTTATCCAATCCAATCACGGCGGTGCTGTTCAGTCCGGTCGTCCCGATATTGTTATACTGCATCAAAATGCTGCCGTCCTTGCAGAGAATTAATTCAAATGTCGTAAGAGTATCGGCCGATGAATTAAAATTGCCGATCTGATACCACTCGATAATTGTGGTATCGTTAGTAGGACTGTTATAGCGATAAATATTGCCATGACCGCCGCCGAGTGAATCGATGGTTAAATCATTCCAGAAAGCGGCGACAATAGTGCTGAACGGAGCCCCGGGAATGTCGAATCCGCTGTAATAGCCCAGGACATTAATTTCGGGGTCAGTAAAGGAAATACCTCCATTAATACCCACATAATATGTCGTGTATGAAGTATCATAAAACCGAAATGAAAACGGCAAGGTAAACGGCCCCGCGCTGCCATCATCAAGCACGCCGCTCGGTAATGCGGTATTGTAGAAACTGGTCTTAGGGATAATATTGGCAGGACTCTTTATTTCTTGCCAGGAATATATCGGTCCTCCCGGCTCCGTGCTTGCCGTGACTGCAAATGTGGTATCAGCGGTACAGGGGACAGAGAGAAAAACTGGAATATATGCTATCGAATCTAAGGCTTGTCCCGATTGACTCCATGCAATCTGGAGAATTCCCTTAAGGCCGCTCAGGCTGGGGAGGATGGCGGAAGCATCAATAGTGACCGTAATGTCAATCGAATCGGCGGCGTTTATCGTTCCCGATGAGGGGGAAGCTTGGAGCCAATCCGGACGCATGGCTTTCGCGAGAGAGTCATTACCGGTGACTTGAAAATCAATGGAATAAGTATTGGAGCGGTTATAGAATTTGACCGGGATATTTATGCTGCTTCCGGCCGCCAGGGAAGTATCGATATATATTGGTTCCGTGTACAGAGACGGGGGGGTGGTCAAAGATGGAATAGCGGCGGCCAAATTCGGACGCGGGCCAATATGTTGAGAAATTGTCCCCTGTTGCGCTGAACCGGTTGCGTTCAGAACCGCGCGAGCAATATCGGCCGTCAGCGGTACGCCAAAATGGGCTTTATAGTATCCCTGCAGGCAAGCCACAGATCCGGTTACAATAGGCGATGCCGATGATGTTCCACTGAATGAAGACGTGTAGTATTGATTTATATTGCCGGATCCATACAGATTGCCATAACCAGTGGTATAAACTCCGGCGCCGTATCCCTGAAGATTCACCCTTTGGCCGTAATTGGAAAATGAAAGACGGGAGCGATCGGTTCCATAGGCGCCGCTGGGAGGCGCACCGGCCCCGGCCAAAATAGCGTGGGAATTACGATATGTTGTATCAAAAAGTTGACCATAAATTGTCAGATTATCAAAATTTTCGGCGCCATTGCCGGCGGCCTCTATGACAATTATCCCTCTGGCCCAGGCATACTGAACGACATCAAAAACATCTTGCCAGTATTCCATACAAACATAACCCAATTGATCGGAGCGAACCTGGAAATTGTAATGTGGTCCCGGGGCGTGCAATTCAATAAGAATCAAATCCCCTCGATTCAGATTATCAACGGCGGTTAAAATGGCCGCGGCAAGATCCAAATTGGCCACTGAAACCATCCCGACATCGGCCCCGTAACTGATGCCGGTGACTCCGAAACCGTTGTTGGTGGCAATCATTTCACCCAAAACGGCCGTACCGTGGTCATCCTGCCCGCCGCCTCCGACAATTATTTTGCCCAGAGCGGTGCCGAGATCTTCATGAGTATCATTCCATCCATATTCAATATCAACAATCTTGACGCCGGTGCCGTCGCCGCCGGGAAGAGTATCGGCATATTTGGCATCGACGCCTCCCGGCGCGGCAAAAAGGTAATCCTGATTCGGCTCAAAATCGGGGGTAATCAAATTGATTGAAGCCGGCTCCGGAACCGGTTCGACATAGGCTTGCTCAACAATATCCAATTTATTCAAGGCATTTACAATCTGCTCGGCGTCCGATGGATTGGCTACATCGATTTTGTAATATAAGTTCAAATCCGCCAATTGGCGTCCCGATGAGATTTCCAAGGCCTCTTTTTGACGGTCAAGTCGGTTTTCGGATTGGACCATCAACCGTTTTAAACGGCCGCTGAAAAACGGCTTCAATATTGTCTCTGCTTCCTTCAAGGGAAAACCGGGGCGGGAGACAAATTTGTCGCCGCGCAGGCGAATATCGGAGCCTTCTTTGAATTTTACAATAACGCCTGAAATTTTGGCATCCGATGAAACCCGAACGGATGCGGCCTTAGTCGGGACAGGTCGTTCCTTCAAATTAATGCCATAAATCCGGACGGATTGATTGTTGGCGGCATAGGACAGAGCAGTAATAAATATTAGCAGAAAAGTGAGGATTATTAAGTAGGGCAAATAACGACGGGGCTGAATCATTATACCTCCGGTTTTTTTAATATATACGCCCGGTCTGACGGGGTTTTTTGTTATAAAGACAGGTAATCGGCTGTAATTCAATTAAATATACCATAATGCCTATTTTTGTCAACTGACATTATTCTCTATATCGACTATATCCCGACCAAATTGATATGGTCATAGAGGGGACTCGCTTGCGATGGCCGCCGCTTGCGATACGCTTGATTCCGGAGGAATAACACTATTTCAGAATGATAGCCTTCTT
>CALMKK010000139.1 GCA_937867135.1 uncultured candidate division Zixibacteria bacterium | reverse complement strand
CTTCGATAGATTCTATCTTCTGCCGGGCATCTTCCGACATCGGCACATGCATCGGACATCCCTGGGCGGTTAAGGTCATATCAACTTCGACATTATCGCCATCGACGCGGATATCATAAATAAGGCCAAGGTCGACTATATTAATGGGAATCTCCGGATCAAAACATTCTTTGAGAGCGTCCTGAATTTTCTCTTTGGTTATCACAATCATGCCTCCAGACAATAATTATAACATTCCATTTCCGGAAAGTTCCCGGAAAGTTATACCGAAATTTATACGCAATCAAAATCGTTTAATGAACAAAAATAATTAGATGCAAGATTCCAGACCCTTACAGCGGTCAAAATTCTTGGGCGGCTGTCAATTATATCTGTTTGCCTAAAGAGCCGGTTTTTTATATAATGTAACAATTTGATTTTAATCCTTAGGTGAAGGTTCAAATATGTCTCATTCTGACTTTAAGCCCTATATTCCGCCCGAACAGCATATGCGGGAATTCACGTTCCGCGCCGTGGCTCTGGGGGCGGTACTGGGAATAGTCTTTGCCGCATCTTCGGTTTATCTCGCTTTAAAAGTCGGGATGACCGTCAGCGCGTCAATTCCCATCGCGGTTTTGTCGATAACATTGTTCCGTGTCTTCGGCAAGGCCACCATTCTGGAAAATAACATCGTGCAGACGACCGGTTCGGCCGGGGAATCAATTGCCTTCGGCGTGGCGACCACCATGCCGGTGTTCCTATTGATGGGGATGGAAATGAGACTCGTGCCGATTCTGGTTATGTCGCTTCTGGGTGGCATTCTCGGAGTTTTGATGATGATTCCGCTCCGGCAGGGGCTGATTGTCAAGGAGCATGGAAAATTGACTTATCCGGAAGGGACAGCCTGCGCAGATGTTCTTATCGTGGGAGAGAAGGGCGGGACCACCGCCAAAACCGTCTTTATGGGATTCGGAATCGGCGCTCTCTATAAATTATGCAACGCCGGGTTCAGATTCTGGGAAGAGATTCCCGAACGAATGTTAAAATTTTTCAAGGGGGCGTCGGTTGCCGCCGAGATTTCTCCGGAGCTTCTGGGGGTTGGATATATTATCGGCCCTAAAGTCTCCGCCAATATGATGGCCGGTGGCACCCTGGCTTTTCTCATTCTGATTCCCGCCATAAAAATTTTCGGGGAAAATTTGACCACGGTTATGTTTCCGGCAACAATGCTAATAAAGGATATGACCCCCGCCGACGTCCGTAATGCCTATGTGCTCTATATTGGAGCCGGGGCCGTCGCTACCGGCGGAATTATCAGCCTGATAAAATCGTTCCCAACCATTATTTCGGCCTTCCGAAGAGGATTTAAGACTTTTCTGGAATCGCGTCGGGGTGGAGAAACAAAGGAAAAAGCGGTCCGCACCGATCAGGACCTGCCGCTCTGGGTGGTGGTTTTCGGTTCGATCGGACTGGTTCTGGCAATCTGGCTCTCCCCGGTTCTGGAAATCAATGCCATATCGGCGGTTTTGATTGTTCTTTTTGGATTCTTTTTTGTGACCGTATCGAGCCGTATAACAGGTGAAATCGGGTCATCGTCGAATCCTATATCGGGAATGACCGTGGCCACTCTGCTTATCACCTGTCTATTATTTTTAGCGGTCGGCTGGACGGGGGTATCGCATCGCGCCATGGCTTTGATGACCGCGGCTATCGTATGCATTGCGGCCTCCAACGGCGGGACAATCAGCCAGGATTTGAAAACCGGGTTTTTGGTCGGGGCAACGCCGAAATACCAGCAGATATCTATTACCATCGGGGTTATTACCAGCGCCCTGGTAATCGGTTTGATTGTGATCGCTCTCAATAAAGCGTACACGACCGTTGTCCCGAGAGAATTTCCCGAATATACGGCGGTGATGCCGGCCGACTCGCCGACCCAGAAGGGGCCGGATGGGAACATGTATCGGGTTCATTATATCCAGGAACAAACGGAAAATATTATCGCGGGCAAATACCTGGTCGATGAGAATAATAAAATTAAGTATCTGGTTGATCCCGGAATCGCGGGGACGGTTTCCGAAGTTGACGGCAAGCATGTGACCAAGCTTGATTCCCCCAAGGCGCGGCTTTTCAGCCTGATAATCGACGGTATCCTGACACAGAAACTTCCCTGGGGCCTGGTATTGATCGGCGTGTTTCTGGCCCTGGTGATGGAACTGGTGGGGGTATCATCGCTGCCGTTTGCGGTCGGATTGTATTTGCCGCTGTCAAGTTCGGCGCCGATTATGGCGGGCGGGGTGGTCCGGGCCATTGTCGATAAGCGACGGAAATCAACCGCGGCCGAGGCGGAATTTTCGCCCGGCGTGCTCCTTTCATCGGGATTCATCGCCGGCGGAGCCATTATGGGCGTGGTCCTTTCCGGCATGACCGGTGCGGAATTCGATAGATATTACGACTTTTCCACCTGGATGGGACCTTTGGCCAATGCCGACTGGTTCGCCATGATTCCGTTTTTGGGATTGATGTATATACTGTATCGTATCGGCCGGGCGTCAAATAACAAGGCCTGATATGAATAGGATATGACGGAATTTATAAAAAAATACAAATGGCCGCTGGCGATCAGTCTGGCGGCCTTTTTAATCCGGCTGATCTACCTTTTTCAGTATCGCTCCAATCCGTCGTTTTTTTTCCCGATGGTGGACGAGCAGTGGCATTTTAATTGGGCCAAAGAAATTATTACGTCGAGCTTCTGGGGTAAGGAAGCTTATTTTCGCGGGCCGCTATATCCCTATTTTTTGGCGTTTCTATTGAAAATCACCGGAAGTTCCATTTTCTGGTCGCGCCTGTTGCAGGAAATTGTGCCGTCACTTTCGGCGGCTCTTATTTTTCTCATCGGCAATAAATTGTTTTCAAAGAAAATCGGCATTATCGCCGGATTTGGTTTTGCCCTGTATGGAACAATGATTTTTTACGATTCGATGTTTATGCTGGAGTTCCTCTTTATATTTCTGACCCTTCTGGCCGTTTATCTCATGATTCTGTTCCAAGGCGACAGGGATTGGCGGCGGTGGTTATTAATCGGGTTTATAATCGGACTGGCGGCGATCACCCGCCCCAATATTCTTCTGATCGTGCCGCTGTTTATGGTTTGGATATACTGGTCAATTGCAGGGATTAGGGCCGTTTCGAAAAGATTATTTTTACCGGTCATTTTCCTGTTCGGTGTACTATTGGCGATTTTGCCGGTCACCCTCAGAAATTATATAGTGGCCGGCGAGCCGATTCTGATCTCTTCGCAAGGCGGCGTCAATTTTTATATCGGGAATAATCCCGACGCCGAGGGGCTGACCATGCTGATGCCGGAAGTGCAACTCGATGAATCGCTACCCTGGACGGAATTCAATGCCGCCACCCGCGCGGCCGCCGGAAAAGAAGCCGGGAAAAAACTCACGGCCGGGCAGGAATCGGCTTTCTGGACCGAGAAGACCGAGAATTTCATTGTTTCTCAGCCGGGGAAATTCTTTTCGCTTACTTTCAAGAAATTAATTTATCTCTTTCTGGGATTTGAAAACTCCGACAATGGCGATATCTATTTCAGCCGGAATTTTTCATCGCTCTTTTCCATATTGCTCTGGCATAAATTAATCTATTTCCCGTTCGGCCTGCTGTTCCCGCTGGCGGCGGTCGGCCTTATTGAAGGATGGAAAAGGCGTCGGGAGCTGGCGCTCTTATACATTTTCATTATTGGATATATCCCGACCGTCATTTTATTCCTGGTGACCGCGCGGCACCGTCTCCCCCTCATTCCCTTTTTGCTACTCTTTGCGTCTTTCGGAATATTAAGAATTTGGGAATATTGGAAGAATAAAGAAACGAAGGATATTGCACTGTACGGCGCGATTATTCTGGTTTTCCTGACGCTGTGCAATCGCACTTATTTTGATATCGGCTTTCAGAATGAAGCGCAGATTCATTTCAATCTGGCCCTGTCGTATGAACGTCAGGGGAACCTTCCCGAAGCGGAGAAAGAGTACAAACTTGCCCTGGAAAGCAATCCCTATTCGGCGCCGGTTCTGAACAATCTCGGTTATGCGCAGTTCCGGCAGGGAAAATTGAATGACGCGATGACATCGTACGACCGGGCGATTCAATCCGACCCCAAATACGCCCAAGCCTATAATAATATGGGAATGCTTTATGAAATGCGAAAAGATTATCCCAACGCCGAGAAATCGTATAAAAAGGCGGTTAATCTCGATCCGGAGTTGTATCAAGGATTCTTGAATCTGGGTGATATCTATTTAGAGCAGAATGATTATATCAAAGCCGAAGTAGCGTACCTTCAGGCCCAGCAGACGGCACGGGACAACAAGGAATCGTATTTTAAGCTGGGGGCGCTCTACGGCCGGAAACAGGAGTATCAGAAGGCTGAAGAGGCTTTCCGGGCCGGGAATATGCTGGGACAACCGAGCGCATACGATTATGTCAATTGGGGGAATATTTATTACGCTACCGGCCAGGCCCCCAAGGCGATTTCATTTTATAAATCGGCCATACAGAGCGATAGTACCTTTCTGCAGGCCTATTATAATCTGGGGCTGGCGTTTCAGCGGTACAATTATTCGGCCGATTCGGCGAAATTGTATCTGAACAGGGCGCTGCGCATCAACCCACAGTACGAGCCAGCGCTGAGATTGATGGAGCAATTGAAATAGATTAATCTGTACGAATTATCAGTATTTCTTCCGGCGTTCGACGACATAGTTGGAGCCTTTGAGGGATTTGGAGTATTTCTTCAAATCGGCCAGCATATGCGACATCTCACCCACATGCTCGAAATTCCCCTTTTGATTCACCAACACGGCGATAGATAGAGTCAGAAACGAAAAAGATTCCATTTCCCCTTTGCGGTTGCGGGTATGAATGATCCCCCGCTGACGATCCTCGTCGGCGTAACGGAACTGTATCAGGGTATCGAAAGTTTTGATGACATTTTCGCACGCCAGACCGACCTGATCGGGCGGCAGGATGAAAATGAAATCGTCGCCGCCGATATGGCCGACAAACCCCTCGCGGCAGAGGTCAAAGACCACATCGCGGATGATGCGGGCGGTCAATCGTATAACGCGATCACCGTAATAATAGCCGTAGTAATCATTATAGGCCTTAAAATCATCGATATCGGCATAGCAGACCCCAAATTCATTTCCCATTTTCAATAATCGTTCAATTTCGCGCTCAATCAAGCCCGGCCCGGGAAGCCAGGTGGACGGGTTGACCGAAATATCGCGGCGGCTCCTTTCGGCGATCATCCGCAGTTCCGCTTCAAAGAGCCGTTCTTTCCATTCGCCGTGCAGGAAACTATCGACGCCATTATCGAATCCGGCGATCAGTTCGGCCTCGGACGGCTCCGGGTGATAGAGGACGGTCGGGATTATGGAAAGGAAAATATGGTCTTTCATCAGGCGGACCATTTCAATCTCTTTCATAAAATCGGTTTTCCCGGCGATAATCACCAAATCGATATGGTACCGTTGCGACAGCACCAGAAGCTCATCGAGAGTCCGGAAATAGTGGAAGGAAATTTTGTCTTTCAAAAAGGATTTGGAGAGATGAAAAATGATATCGATTCCCTCTTGACGGCAGGCGCAATGGAACATTATTGATCCCCTTTCCCGGTATGGTGCCGTTCCCGGGGATGAAATTCCCGGTGAATCGAAAGGAGATATTCTTTGTCCACCTGAGTGTAAATTTGCGTGGTGGTGATACTGGCGTGCCCCAGAAGTTCCTGCACCGTGCGCAAGTCGGCGCCGCCCTCGATCATATGCGTGGCGAAACTGTGGCGGAAAGTATGCGGTGTGACAGTCTTGACGATTCCGGCTTTCAGGGCGTATTTTTTGATTATTTTCCAAACCCCGACCCGTGAAAACGGTTTGTTCCGGCTGGAGAGAAAAAGAATATCACTATTGGCGGAAGGGCGCAACGGTTCGCGGACCTCGGTCAAGTACTTTTCCACCGCCAGGCGGGCGAATTTGCCGTATGGCACCAGCCGTTCCTTGCTCCCTTTGCCCAGAACCTTGATAAAGCCAATTTCATCATAGACGGCCGACATTTTGAGATTAATCATCTCCGATATCCGCATTCCGGTCCCATAGAGGAGTTCCAGCATGGCGGCATCACGCAGTCCGCCTTTGCCGCCGGGATCCGGTTGATTGATCATGCGGGTGATTTCATCAACCGTCAAGTAATCGGGATGATAGCGGGAGATTCTGGGTACCCGGGCAAATTCAAAGGGGTTCTCGCGGACAATTTCTTTATCGTGCAAATATTTATAAAAATTCCGAAGCGTTGAAATCTTGCGGGCGATCGAAGCGGGCTTGCGGTTAAGGCCGCCCAGCCGGGAGAGATAATCATTTACGGTTCTATGAGGCAAATTATAATTGCCGGTAATTTTGAATAATGTCAGAAATTCGGCAATATCGCGGCGGTAGGCGGAGAGAGAATTGGCGGACAGCCCGCACTCCAATTCCTGGTACTGCAGGTAATCATTCAGAACCTGATTGTAGACTATCGTAGCTTCCATAATTAATCGGCCACGGCTATGACCAAAGCCAGGGACGGCTTGGCGTTGGCGGCGGATAAGACCGCGGCGGCTTCGCGCAAAGTGGCCCCGGTGGTTATTACATCATCGATCAATATAATCCGTTTTCCTTCCATATCCGCCAGCCCGGGCCGAAAGGCCCCTTTCATATTTTCCGCTCGACGGTGCAGATCCAATTTGGTCTGATCCCTGGTTTTTCTGGCTTTTGTCAAAAATTCTCTTTCTACCGGAATCTGTAATTTCTCACTTAATATATCGGCCAAAAGCGCCGCCTGGTTAAAACCGCGCTTCTTTTCTCTGAGGCTGTCCAAAGGAATCGGAACAAGAGCGTCAAATTCGCCCTTTTCCAGCACAGATGCATATTTATTGAGCAATCCCAAGGCCAGGTTTTCCGCCAGGCGGTGGTATCCCTGGTATTTGAACTGATGAATGATTTCTTTCAAGGGGTCAACAAAATATCCGAGAGTCAATACGGGAAAAGATAATTCGGCGGGGCAATGAGGGCATTTTAAGCCATCGGTGATTTCTTCCCGGCAATTAATGCAAAAAATCCGTCCCAACGCCGTGGCTTTGTTCCAGCAGGACGGACAAATCAGGTTGGGGCCGTCGTCAATATATTGATCGCACACCAGGCAGAATGACGGGTAAAAAAAATCAAGGAGATTGCTCAGCCCGGCCGCTATTTTGTTATTTCCGTCAATTGACATGAGCGCAAGTAAATAATTTCAATTCTGATTTTCAATATATGATTAAACGGTAGTGGGCCGTAAAAAAACCCGGCTCTCCAAAAAAGCCGGGCTTTTAATTTCGTTATATTTGAAATGTCTATTTTTTATCCATTTCGGCCAGGTATTTCCGCACCGAGTCGGCGATCGGGGATTGGGAATCAAGTGTCAGGAATTTATTCCAGAATTCCCTGGTTTTCTCATTATTATTCATGCTCCGATAAACAATGCCCATGTTGAAATGAGCCACAGGGTGTTTTGGATTAGTAGCGATGGCCTTCTGAAACGCCTCCAACGCTTTTTGATCCTGATCCATGGAATAGTAACAGGCGCCCAG
>CALMKK010000138.1 GCA_937867135.1 uncultured candidate division Zixibacteria bacterium | reverse complement strand
CGGACAGGTGCAGGTCGATAATGAGCAATTGGGGTCGCTCCGGGTGGTTGATGTAGCCGATAAAACCGCGCTGGTAAAAATCGGGAATAATGAATTTGAAGTTCCGCAAGGCATCGATTTGCCTCGCGCCGTCAACTTTGTCATCAAGCAGGGGTACCTGGAATCATCCAATGTCAATGTCGTGAAGGAAATGGTCGATATGATTGTTTCTTTTCGAAATTTCGAGGCCGACGCCCAGGCTGTCAAGGCCCAGGATGATTCTCTGGATAAATTGATTAATAACGTCGGCCGCGTCCGATAGTGCAAATAACGGGGAGATGAATAAATGATAAAGGCAATCCGTAGCGCGTCCTCGGGAATGATGGCGCAACAGATGAATGTCGATAATATCGCCAATAACCTGGCCAACGTTAATACGACCGGTTTTAAAAGGAGCCGGGTCGAATTCCAGGATGTCTTGTATCAGAATCTTCGCAAAGCCGGAACGGCCACGGCGCTGGGCACATCCGCTCCGACCAATCTTGACGTCGGCTACGGAACGAGAGCCGTTTCGACCGTTCGCGAATTTTCCACCGGAGATTTGACCCAAACGGGAAATGCCCTTGACCTGGCCATCGAAGGGAACGGATTTTTCCAGATATCTATGCCGGATGGAACCACGTCATACACTCGTGACGGGGCCTTTAAGGTTTCTGCCGAAGGCCGGGTGGTGACATCGGACGGCTTTTTCCTTTATCCTGAAATCACCATACCGGAAAATGCGGAATCGATTTCGGTGAGTATGGATGGTGATATCTCGGTGCAGTTGGTCGGGAACGACGAACCGCAGTCGATCGGCCGCTTTGAATTGGCCAAGTTCATTAATTCGGCGGGTTTATCCGCGGTAGGACATAACCTGTACAATCAGACAGCGGCGTCGGGCGCCCCCATTCTGGCTGGTCCGACCGAAGAAGGCATGGGAAAACTGGATCAGGGGTATCTGGAAATATCGAATGTCCGGGTGGTGGATGAAATGGTCAATATGATTGTTGCCCAGCGGGCCTACGAACTGAATTCCAAAGTCATACAGACCAGCGAGGATATGACGCAGATCGTCAATAATCTGAAAAGATAGGAACTGAAATTATGATGAAGGGCAAATGGATTTGTCTTTTCATGACATTGATTATATCAATCGGGTCTACGGCTCTGCAAGCATCGGAGCGGATTGAGCAAGAGTTGATTAATAGGGCAATCGCCTACTATCATCTCGATACCGGGAAGGCAACAATCTCCGTAAGAAGAATGCCAAATCTCCCGGATATACCGGATTACGACAGTCTTATTATAAACGGGCCGGCTGAAACTCCTTCCGGCGGCCTGGCGACACTGCAATTTACTTTTATGAAAGCCCAAGCCCCGGTTCTTCAAAGCCGGGCGCAGATAAAAATCACGCAATATAATTATGTATTGGTGGCGGCTGAAGATATAAGGCGTAACGAAATTATCGGCGATGATAAATGCCGTCTGGAGAAATCAGATATAACGGGGCTGGTTGAAGCGCCATTAACGGATCCGGCGCAGCTTTCCGGAAAATGGTCAAAAAGATATATCCGCAAGGGCCAAATCCTGACATCGGGTGTAATAGAAGAAATTCCGACCGTGATGAGCGGCCAGGCCATAAATATCTTGTATAAATCATCCGCCCTGCAAATAACCGCGCGCGGCAAAGCGCTTCAGACCGGTTATTCCGGTGACAAAATAAAAGTGCAAAATACGCAATCAAACAAAATCATATCCGGTACCGTGATTGATGCCAAGACGGTGTCGGTGGAAAACCTGTGAGGTAATACCGATGAAACTGCTGAAAATATTATTTTTTATAATTATTCTGCTATTATTGCCGTTTTCGCTTCGCGTCTGGTCGGGCGATTTCGGGCAGGGGACATCGCTATATACCGATATTAAGGCCCACAAAGTCGGAGATATATTGACGGTTCTGATTTATGAAGCGTCAAATGCGACCAGCCAGACTCAGACCAAAGCGGAAAAGACCGGGTCATTTTCCACGGACGGCGGCCCCGGCGCCGGCAAACTTGATTTTATCCCCTTCTTCAGCGTCAGCCATGAAAACAAAAATTCCTTCGACGGCAAAGGGCAGAACATGCGCAATCAGAGCCTGCGCGGAAAAATTTCCGTCACGGTCGTCGGGGTCAAGGAGAACGGCGATCTGATAATTAAGGGCAGTCGGACGGTCGGCATTTCAAAAGACAAAGAAACGATGACCCTGACCGGCGTCGTCCGGCCGCGGGATGTGACCAGCGCCAATACGATTGATTCCTATTTGATTGCCGACGCCGATATCACCTACACCGGCAAAGGCTCGACCAATAGCGCCAGCCGCCCCGGCTTTATCATGCGTTTTCTAAATTGGCTTTTTTAGGAGCAAAAATGCACAATATTATTTGTACTAAAGTTTCCATACCGTCCTTTTTGATTGCGGCCGTCATTTTGATGCTCCTGATGCTGGCGCCGGCGGCGGAATCCTCCGCCCGAATAAAGGACATTGCCAGATTGCAGAGTGAAAATGAAGCGGATCTGCTGGGGTATGGATTGATTATCGGCTTGGATGGAACCGGCGACGGCAAAGGGACGCAGTTTACCACGCAGTCCCTGGCCAATCTGATGCATCGGATGGGCATGACGGTCGATCCGGAGAAATTGAAGGTCAAGAATGTCGCGGCCGTAATTGTCACCGGCCGAATTTCATCGAATAATAGAATCGGCGACCGCATTGATGTAACGGTATCTTCGGTCGGCGATGCGTCGTCATTGCAGGGAGGATTACTTCTGCTCACGCAGTTGTCGTCCGCCGGCGGTGACGTCTATGCCTCGGCCCAGGGTCCGGTTTCAATCGGCGGATTCAATGTGCAAGTCGAAGACGGGAATAAAATAATAAACAATTATACATTGGTGGGCCGGGTGCCGAGCGGCGGCGTGATTGTCAATACCATTCCTCCGAAATCCGACGGCAACAGCTTTGTGCTGGCCTTACAGTCGCCCGATTACACCACGGCCGCGCGTATAGCGGAGAAAATAAACAATAAGTACGGCTTAATCGCCATTGTCGATAACGCCGCTACCATCCGCCTCAAGATTCCGGATTCGCTGCAATACGCCAATGAGAAGGCTCATTTGATAGCCGATATCGATAGTATGCGGATTGATCCGGATCAGGTGGCACGGGTGGTCATCAATGAGAGAACCGGAACAATTGTCGCCGGTTCCAATGTGACGATTGCGCCGGTGGCCATCGCTCACGGCAACATCACGGTAAATATAAAGTCAACCCCGGTAATCTCCCAACCGGAACCGTTTTCCAAAGGTGAAACGGTGGTGATGCCGGAATATCAAATTTCGGTCAATAACGAAAATGCGCGAGTGATTAATTTAGCGGAAGCCATAACGCTGGCCGATATTGCTTCGGCCCTCAACCAGATCGGAGCGGCGCCTCGGGATATCATCGCCATTTTTGAATCGCTCAAACAGGCCGGAGCGCTTCGGGCCGAGCTGCTGATAATTTAATAATATGGAACTGACGGTCACATCGAATAAGCATATCCGTCCGGAGACGGAAAAAGCGATTCCGCTCAAAAAGGGAAACGACCTCAACGAGCAGAAGAAAAAATTGGCGGAGGCATCAAAAGGGCTGGAATCTTTCTTCCTGTATTACGTGCTGAAAGCAATGCGAAAGACGGTTCCGGATAACACCGGATCGGCTCAAATGGGACTTGGCGGCGGAATTGGAAAGGATATTTATACTCAAATCTTTGACCAGGAACTATCCAGAAAAATGGCCGGTAAAGGCGACCGGAGCATTGCCAGTATGCTATATCGATCGTTGGAACGGGTATTGGACAAGCAGAATGGCATAAGTGCCGGTCCGGAGAATGTAAAAGAATCATTACCCAAAGCGAAATATATCAAAATACAAGAAAAGCAGAACGAACCGATTAAATTGGAGAAAGAGGAACATCCCGCCAAAAAGGAAAATGCCATCGGGTCGGATTCGACCCCCGGCGTGTCATCGGTTGTTGATCAAAAGACAATGACTGGAGATTCCGAAGCTGGAATCGCAGTTAAAAATAGCGTGACGGTCGAAGTGCCGGCACCGTCGGCCACGGTCGCTAATAGTAAGGTAAATCATACTATAAAGCCGATCGCCAGCAGTTATAAAGATATTATTCAAAATGCCTCGGAAAAGTACGGTCTGCACCCGTCTCTATTGGAATCAATTATAAATGTGGAGTCAAACGGCAATCCCAAGGCGGTCTCGCCGGCCGGGGCGAAGGGATTGATGCAGTTGGCCGATACGACCGCTTCCGACATGGGCGTCAAGAATGTTTTTGATCCGGAAGAAAATATCCAGGCGGGGGCGAAGTATCTTCGCCAGTTAATCAATCGCTTTAAAGATATTAAGAAGGCTCTGGCGGCCTATAACGCGGG
>CALMKK010000137.1 GCA_937867135.1 uncultured candidate division Zixibacteria bacterium | reverse complement strand
AGCGGATATATTTCGGACCCACGATATCAAATAACAGAGCCTTGGTCATTTTTTTGGTTTCAATGGAGTCTGCCGGAACAGCCACATGCATGTTAGGGAGGCCGCACATCTGGAAAAGAGATTCCAGTTCCTGGTGGGTAGCGCCGTCCGGACCGACAGAAACGCCGCCGTGAGCGCCCACAATCAAAACATTGAAATCACCGTAGCAGACCGAGACACGCAGCTGATCCAGATTACGCGCCGAAGAGAAGACGCCGTATGTACCAAAAACCGGAATTTTCCCCTCTTTGGCCAAACCGACGGCAACAGTGGTGCCGCCCTGTTCCGCAACCCCGACTGATATCCAGCGGCTTTTGCGCTCAGGATGTTTTTTGTAAAAATCGGAGATGGTGATGGAATCGGAAATGTCGGCGCCAACACAGACAATTCTTTCATCGTCACCAAACTGCTCAAGCGCCCGTCCCATCCCCTTGCGGGTCGGGTCCATCTCCACTTTCATATTAGACAGCTTATTCCACCAATAATCTTTTTTAAATTTGGGCAACTTGGCGTCAAGTTTCTTCTCGACCATGATCTGCCAGTCCGAACCGACTTTGAAGAATTTTTCAAGATTGAATTTCTCAGAAAGTCCCAGTTCGGCCAGTGCCTTGGCCATTTCCTCTTTGTTCGGCGGTTTGCCGTGCCAACCGACCACATTTTCCATGAAACTGACACCTTTACCCTTGGTTGTGCGGGCCAAAATCAGGGTAGGCTTTTCTTTGGAATTCCAGGCCTTATTGAAAGCGTCAAGAATTTGTTCCACGCTATGACCGTCAATTTCAATGACATCCCATTTAAAAGCGCGGTATTTATCGGCGAATGGCTCAATGGACTGGACTTCTTCCACTGTTCCATCGATTTGCAGACGGTTGAAATCGATGATATTTATCAGATTGTTGAGTTTGAAATTTCCCGCCTCCATGGCCGCTTCCCACATAGAGCCTTCCTGATGTTCCCCGTCAGATGTGATAGCGATGACTTTATAGTCCTTTTTATCCAACCTGGCGGCCAATGCGGAGCCGACGGCTACGGAAAAGCCCTGCCCCAAAGAACCTGAAGATATTTCCACTCCGGCCAAATCTTTGCGGTGGGGATGTCCTTGGAACTGAGAGTACAACATTCGTAATTTGGCCAGTTCATCCTCCGGAAAATATCCTGAAACAGCCAGCGAAATATACAGGGCCGGGGCCTTATGGCCCGCCGACCAAATGATTCGGTCGCGGTCCGCCCATTGCGGATTTTTAGGATCGTGGCGCGCCATTTTCAGATAGAGGCAGGACAATATATCCATCATCGACAGCGTTCCGCCGGAATGTCCCGATTTCCCCGAGCAAAGCGAAATCATATCCAGACCGCGCATATAATTGGCGCGTTCTTTCAATTCCTCTATGGTGTAATCTCGAATAACCTTCCCGGTTTTGGAATCAAGGAGCGGCATCTTTCCTCCAAGTCCTCAAGTTTGTGAATTTTGTAACTAAATTTTGTATCAATATATAATTTAAACCGGCAAAGTCAACTTTTTTCGGCCTATCTTTGCCATGATTTCTGCCACCTGAACCTCAAGTGCAGCAATCGATTTATTGTTATATATTACAAAATCCGCGTATTGTCGATACCGTATCAGGGGAAGTTGTGACTTCAGTCGGTCGAAGGCTTCCTGATAGGAATATCCCTTATTCATAAAACGCGATATTTTCACCTGATGCGGCGAATGGACTACAATCAAAAAGTCAACTTTCTTGTGCCAGCCCCAATCAATCAGCAAAGCGGCATCGACCACGACCAGTTTATTCCCTTTTAAAGCGTCGCGGACCCGCCGGGATAATTCCCTCAAAAGGGGCGGATGAACTATGGTATTGAGCTTCTTTTTTTGGGCGCGTGAGGAGAAAGCCATTTTGCCCAACAATTTTCTATTTAGGCGACCGCGGGAAGTCAAAATTTCCGGACCAAAAGACCTTGCCAATTTTTTCAAAACAGCCGGATTTTTCTCAACCACATCATGCCCAATTTTGTCGGCGGAAATGACGCGGGCATGATATTTTCGAAAAATCCGGGCGACTTCGGTCTTCCCCGAACCTATTTGACCGGTAATTCCTATCAGCATTTTAAAATATAACTAATTATTTAGCGGTAAGCCAGTTCTGACCGATACCAATATCAACCACAATAGGGACTTTCAGCATTACGGCGCTCTCCATGCCGTCTTTTACAATTGCCTTTAATTCGTCCAATTCACTTTTGTGGACATCAAAAACCAATTCGTCGTGAACCTGCAAAATCATTTTCGATTTCATTTTTGAGATACTGTTATAAATTCGAATCATTGCGACCTTTATCATGTCGGCCGCCGTTCCCTGAATCGGCGTATTTATGGCCGTCCGTTCCGCAAACTGCCGCACCTGAAAATTCTTGGCATTTATTTCCGGTAGGTACCGGATACGATTGAATAAGGTCGTAACAAAACCGTTCTTGCGGGCGAAAGAGATAGTATCGTCCATATATTTCTTGATGCCGGGGTAACGAGCAAAATAGGTATTGATGAAATCCTTTGATTGGGTGACATCCAATTCCGTCTGCTGTGAAAGCCCGTAGGCCGAGACCCCGTAAATCACGGCAAAATTGGCGGTCTTGGCCGAACGTCTCATCTCCGGAGTAATCTGATTAATATTTACCCCGAAGACCTCGGCAGCAGTCCGGGCGTGAATATCCTCGCCCTTTTCAAAAGATTCGATAAGCGTTCTGTCCTCCGAAAAGTGGGCCAGTATCCGGAGTTCGATTTGAGAATAGTCGGACGACATAATCAAGTGGTTCTCATCCCGGGGGATAAAAGCTTTCCTTATCTGCCGGCCGATCTCGGTGCGAATCGGAATATTCTGAAGATTGGGATCGGTCGATGATAATCGTCCTGTGGCCGCAATAGTTTGATTGAAAGAAGTATGTACGCGGCCGGTTTCGCAGTTCACCAAAGCCGGAATGGCATCGACATAGGTTCCTTTTAATTTCATCAGTTGCCGATAATCCAGAATCAGGCGCGGCAAAGCGTGAACGGCGGCCAACTCCTCAAGCACTTTTACATCGGTGGCGAAATTGGTTTTCTTGGCGGTTTTTCCTTTTGTGGGAAGCTTCAATTTCTCAAAGAGAATTTTGGATAATTGTTGGGTGGAGTTGATATTGAACTCCTCCCCCACCTCGATATAGATGTCCCTGATTAGTTTTGTCAGCAGAGAATCCATTTCCTTGGACATTGCCGCCAGATAAGAGGTATCAACCCTGACCCCGGCCTCCTCCATGGCCGCCAGGACTTTAATTAGGGGTAATTCGACATTGTAGTAGAGGTTATTTAATTTTAATTCATCTATTTTCGGTGCCAGGACTCCCCGAAGACGATAAGTGTAATCGGCATCTTCCGCCGAATAAAAGGTGGCTTTGTCAATATCGATTTCGGCAAACGATATCTGTTTTTTTCCTGAACCAATCAGGTCCGTAATAGGCTGCATGTTATAATTGAAATATTCAAAAGCCAGGTGATTCAAGTTATGCAGGCGCGCCGAGGGATTTATGACATACGATGCCAGCATGGTATCGAACGAAATCGGGTCGATATCGAAACCGGCCCGGTGCAAGACTTGCAAATCAAATTTTATATTCTGTCCGAATTTTTGCACCTTTTTATTCAGAAAAAATTCGGTCAGAATTTCCTTTCCCAATGTTGAGGGGATATTTCTCTTCTCATTTTTATGACCATACGGGATATAAAAGGAAGTTCCGGCTTCCCCACAGAGCGAAATGCCGACCAAATCAGCCAGCAAGGGATTCAGGGATGATGTTTCGGTGTCAATGGCAACTTCCTTTTTTTGTGACAATTCCGCCAACGCCTTCCGCAGTTTATCAGGAGTATCAAGGCAAATATATTCCGCTTTTCCAGAGCTTGCTTTGAGGGCATCGATTGGGCTTTCCGGAATTAGCGCCAATTCCGATGAATCTCTCGCCAGTTGCTCCAAAAGGGAAGTAAATTCCAATTCCATAAACAATTTTTTAGCCTTTTCGAAATTAATCTTCCCCCTTTTCATCGCATCCAGAGAAAAATCTATAGGGACCGCCAGATCGAGTGTCACCAGTCTTTTGGATAATTTGGCTTTATCGATATTTTCCAGTATTTTGGCTTTGGTGCCCTTGGATTTAATTTTCTCCGCCTCAGATAAAACATTATCCACACTCCCAAATTCCTCAATAAGGGCAAGGGCGGTTTTGGGACCGATGCCCGGCACGCCGGGGACATTATCAGAGGAATCGCCCATAAGCGCGAGAATATCAATCACTTTTTCTGGCGGGGCGCCGAATTTGGCGATCACTCCGTCGCGATCAAGTCTTTCGGGCGGGAGGGAGCCTTTTTGAGGATTGTACATTTTAACCCGATCGCTCACCAGCTGGAAGAGGTCCTTGTCGCCGGAGACTATCCAGACATTCATTCCGTGCTCTTCCGCTTCTTTGGACAGAGTGCCGATTATATCATCAGCCTCATACCCTTCCATCTCCAGTGACGGCAGATTGAGGGCTTCGGTGACTTCCCGGATGCGCGGCAATTGGGCGACCAATTCCTCCGGCATTTTCGCCCGGGTTGATTTATACTCGTCATACATTTGATGGCGGAAGGTGGGAGCCTTGGTATCGAAAATCACGGCCATATAGTCGGGGTTTTCGTCCCTGATGATTTTAAGCAAGGAATTGATAAAGCCATAGGCCGCCGAAGTATTTTCGCCTTTGGAGTTAATCAGTGGATTGCGAATAAAGGCAAAGTAGGCCCGATAAAAGATGGCCGAGCCGTCAATAAGAAATAATGTTTTATCTTTCACTGATAGAGCCTTTTATTTTCGATAAAACGGCGAACTTCGTCGGGAACAAAATACCGCGCGGAAAGCCCTTCTTTCAATAATTTTCTTATGCGGGTCGAAGACAAATCGATAAGCGGCATTTCAAATAATTCAACTTGCGAAGCCCAGCGCGAATTATGGAATTCCCGATCGTAACCGGGCCGATTCCCCACGACAATTTTAATTCTTTTGACCAATTCCTCGGGATGATGCCAGTGATCGAATTGGGCTATATTATCGGCCCCGAGAATCAAATGCCATTTTACTTCCGGCGATTTCAATTTAAGAAAATCAACTACCGCCAGAGTGTAGCCGGGACTCTTTAAATCTTTTTCGAAATCCGAGGCGGAAAACCGCTCGTTACCCTCAATCGCCAGTTGCACCATTCGAAAGCGATCTTCAAAGCAGACTTCCGGCTTTCGCTCACGATGGGGCGGATTGAAACTGGGTACGAACAGCACGCCGGTGAAACCGCAGGCATTAAGGGCGGATTCCGCCAGAAGGAGATGACCGCAATGGATGGGGTCAAATACCCCCCCCATTATTCCCCATGAACCGCTATTTGGCAGCACCGGAGACATTGGCCGAATCCGTTTTCTGTGAAATTAATTCAATCAATTTGTGGGCTTCCGGCACCAATTTATCGGAAGGATAAATGGAGATAAAGCTATTAAATTTGGCGATCGCATCGGTATATTTCGCCTGCTTATAAAGGATCTCGGCCAATTTGAAAAGAGCTTTGGGGGCGAATTCGGTATCGGTATAATCATCAATCACCAATTGAAAATAGACACCGGCCGCATCATAATTGCTCATTTTCCAGTAAAGCAAGCCGTTTTCATATTGTTTTTTCGATAAACGGGTTCGAGCCTCATTAATCACGGCGCGGGCTTCATCGAGACGCGGCGATTCGGGATTGTCGGTGATGAAATCCTCCAGCGCCTGAATCGCTTTGGTCAGCTCTTCCTGATCCAGACCGTAATGCTTCGGGGTCGATTTGTACAGGCAAACCCCTGTCAGAAATTGTGCGTCATCGGCAAAAGCGGATTGGGGATAATTGGTCATGAGACGATTGAATTCCACCGCCGCTAATTCATACTCCTCGTTGTCATAGTACGACATGGCCAGATAATACTGGGCGGTATCGACTATGGTCGCGCCGGGGAAATTAAAGACCACCCGCTGAAACCCCTGAATGGCGTTCAGATAATGTTTTTTGTCATATTCCTTTTTGGCGATATTGAACTGGGCGTAGGCATTGGTCGCCGTTTGCACCGAGGGCGTGCCACAGCCCAGATATAGGGCCATGCTCAAAATGACTCCGGCCCATATAAAGAGATGGAATGTTTTCAACTTTTGTATTTCTCCTTCAGCATTTCGTAGTTGCGCATGACTTTGTCAAGATAAGAGCGAGGCAGGGGTTCATTCAGGCGGATTTTTTTCATGGTTGCGGTTTCCCCCAGATTATAAGAAACAAGAGCCTTCTTAACATCCTTAAATTTAAGGATCAATTCGAATAGATGAAGCGAACCCATTTGAACATTATATTCCGGCTCCTGGAGGGTCAGGCTGTTTTCCCAGTCAACACCGATTTTTCCGGCCAAACCGCGGCCCGTCATCGGCTTGATTTGCATTAAACCTTCGGCGCCTTTGGGCGAGACGCGATGACGTTTGAAAGACGATTCTGTGATAATCATCGAAAGAAGAAACATCGGATCGTAATCGTATTTTTTACATTCCGATGATATGACCTCGGTCAGTTCGCCGACTTCCTGATCGGTGAAGCCAATTTGGAAATCCTCTATAACCTTTAATATTTTTTGTTTTTCTTCCAGTTCCAGAATCCGTTTCCGCTGGAAATCGATTTGCTTTTCAAGGTCAAATTTATCTTTAACCAGAAAGATGATCAAAGCGGATTGAAGGAGATAAACCAAGACAAAGATAAGAGCAATCGGCTTGGAAAGAAAAATTCCGAGTTTTTCGTATTTAATCATAATTTATCTTACCGAATCGACGCAATCAGGTCATAACCTTCGGCCATGATAATTTTTGCATTCAAAATATCACCCACCTGCACATTCTCTTCTTTGATAATGACATTCTGGTCAATATCGGGGCAATCCCCACGAGTCCGGCCGAAAGCAATGGTTCGATCCTCTATTTTATCAATAATAACCTTTTGAAAGGAGCCAATCAAGTCAATATTTTTTCGGAAAGCAATCTCCTGCTGGAGCGACATTAATTCGTCCATTCGCTCATCTTTGACTTCCTCGGGAACCTGACCATCAAAATTCGCCGCGCGTGTCCCTTCTTCCTGAGAATATTTAAATACGCCAAGACGGTCAAATTCAAATTCGTCGACAAAATCGAGGAGTTCGGCATACTCCTCATCTGTTTCCCCGGGAAGCCCAACGATAAGCGAAGTCCGGATAATATTCAACGAGGAGGCGGCTCGAATACGATTCAATATTTCTTCAATCCTGTCACGGTTTATTTGGCGGTTCATTTCAGTCAGGATGCGGTCATTGATATGCTGCAAGGGAATATCAAAGTAATTGAGAACTTTGGCAGAATTGGACATAAAATCAATCAGGCCGTCGGTCATAGCCTCGGGATGAAGATACATTAGTCGAATCCACTCGACGCCATCGATATCCTGCAGAGTTGAAAGGAGCTTAATGATATCGCTGCCGTCATTGAAATCCCGACCGTAACCGGTTCCTTCCTGCGAAACCAAGATAATTTCCTTTTTCCCTTCTCGGGCAAGAAAGCGGGCTTCCTTAATAATATCATCAAGAGGACGGCTGCGATATTTCCCCCTTATAAAAGGAATGGTACAATAACTGCAATAGCGATCGCACCCTTCAGATATTTTCAAATATTCATATGGATAGGCGTGATCCACATAACGACGTTCACCGCTCAAATAATCGAGATTATTGGGCGAATCAACCGCACTAATTTGCGGCCGGTCGCTTTGGCTCATGGCTTTGGCCAGGGCATCAAGCTGTCCCAAGCCAAAAACGCCGTCCACAGCTTTGATATCTTTCAGCAATTGGTCGCCATATCTTTGGGATAGACAACCGGTGACATACAAGCGCTTAATTTTCTTCTTTCGTTTCAAATTTTCATAATGAAGAATTTCTGCTATAGATTCTTCTTTAGCCGGCAAAATGAAACCACAAGTATTGACAATTACAACGTCGGCGTCGGTCCCTTCTCCCGCCAATTGATGACCTTCGTCAATTAATTTTCCGGCGATATAGTCGCCATCGACATCGTTTTTAGGGCAACCCAATTTTTTTATGAAAAAGCGCATTCGGGCTTATGGCAGGGTAATGACTTCCATGGAGTCAGGCAGATTGAAATGATAGAGGGAATCTTCAACGACAGCGGCCGGTTTTTCGGATAATATATAGACCCGGTTGAGATCGCCATTTAGGTCGAAATATTCCAGTCGATTGATTCGGTCGGCGGACTTGTCGAGATAAATGGTCAGGGAATCAGGCATCGGGCTGTCCTTGCAGTCCCTGCAAGTCAAATGATAAATAAAATCTTTTTTTATCGGCTGTGATATGTAAAATTCATCAAGATTCTTTAGGAATACCAGACGGTTTTCGAACTTCTCACCGTCTTTCAGACAACGCTTGGTGGCCTGTCGGTATTCGGTGGAAATTTCCCAGGTGCATTTTCCGTCGAAAAGATAAACATCGTGGTTAAACCGGGCGAAATAGCGGCCATCATCGGCGATAGCAACCTTGCCCGCCGAACTGTCGATATCCTTGAAAATTTTTGAAGTTACCGTTATAGCTACATCCAATTTTACTTGCCGGGCCGATGACAAATCGCTTTTAATAATATCGAATTTATCTCCTTTGTCCGCCCCTGAAACGGGCGTCAAATCCGTAAAAAGAAGGATTACTACCAATGCTACTTTATGATACATAATTCTTATACGTTTTAAGCAATCAGCGGTTCTTATCGGTGAATGTTCTGGAGGATGTCAATTTCTCAAGATAGGAGCGATCGACCAAAACTTCCCTTGCCTTGCTGCCGTCATAGGCCGAGACCACTCCCGCTTCCTCCAATTTATCTATCAGACGAGCGGCTCGTTGGTAACCGATTCCCAATTTCCGCTGGAGGAGCGAAACCGAACCCTGTTTATGTCGTATTACGGTTTCGGCCGCTTCGTGAAAGAGCGGATCATCCAGATCTATATCGTCTTCCTCCGACTCCGCTTCGGCCGGTTCCTCTTTTTCTCCTTCTATCTTTTCAGGGGATGGAAATTGATCCTTGATAAATTTTACCAGCCGTTCCGTCTCCTCGCCCGCGATATAGGCCCCGTGCAAACGAATCGCTTCCGGCTGTCCCGGCTGGAGGAAAAGCATATCTCCGTTGCCGAGGAGCTTCTCGGCGCCATTGGCATCAAGAATGGTGCGGGAGTCTATTTTTGAAGCCACCTGAAATGCAATTCGGGCCGAAAAATTCGCCTTAATCAAACCCGTGATGACATCAACCGACGGTCTCTGGGTCGCCAGGACCAGATGAATGCCGACCGCTCGCGCCATCTGCGCCAGTCGCGTTATAAGCATTTCGATACGTGAAGATGATGCGGCAATCATCATATCCGCCAACTCATCGACAATTATGACGATATAAGGCATCTTTTCGACGCTATCTTTCTGACGGGAGTTATAATCCTCGATATTACGGACCGATTGGGCGGCAAGTTTTTTGTAGCGGTTTTCCATTTCGATTACGGCATCGGCCAGAACCTTCTCTGCTCGCTTGGGATTGGTTACGACCGGCCGCGCCAAATGAGGCATTCCGGCATAAACCGATAATTCCAGCATCTTTGGATCGATAAAGATGAATTTTATCTGATTCGGGTGCAGGCGGTACAGAAGCGATGTAATCAGAACATTAATACAGACCGATTTGCCGGATCCGGTCGCACCTGCAATCAGCAGATGCGGCATTTTGGCCAAATCGGCTACAAACGGTTTGCCGCCGGTCGTTTTGCCGAAGGCCAGAGGCAGATGAAGCCGACTGTCGGAATAGGTCTCGGAGCCGACTATTTCCTTAATAAAAACCATCTGTGATTTGAGATTCGGAATCTCGACTCCAACCGCCGCTTTCCCCGGAATAGGGGCAATAATTCTTATTCTTTTCGCCCGGAGCGCCAGGGCTAAATCGTCGGCCAGATTGGTTATTTGATTCACTTTCACTCCGGCCGCCGGTTTAAATTCGAAGCGGGTAATCACGGGACCGGGATATTTATCGATTGGCCCTTCAATATTAACGCCAAAGGTCTCCAATGTGTCTTTTAGCGCTTTCGCGGTCATTGTCAATTCATCGGCATTGACCGTTATGCCGGCCTCGGGATTGTCCGCCAATAGATCCAGACCGGGGAATTTATAATCATCAGTTACCCGACCGATTGGCGGCGCCGTTTTCTTCAGTACAACTTTGCTTCCGGCTGTTTTGCCTTTTTTCCTGGCCGGTGTCACATTATCGGCCCCGATTTCATCGGACTCGTCTACTATTTTTTCGGAAATTTCAGCCGCCCTTTGGGCCCTTTCCAGTTCTTCTTGTCGTAATCTTTCGGCTTTTTCAAGCTTCTTTTGTTCTCTTTTTTCCCGGAATGGTTCAGCCAATGAATTTAGCAAGCCTTTCAATCCTCGTCCGAGAGCCATAAGGATGTTCAGCGGACGAAGAAAGCTAGGAATCCTGATATTCGATGTTAGAGATGCATACGAATATCCCAAAATCACAATGGCCGCCACAATTCCCGCGCCCAGGAGGGCAATGGAGCCGGCGCCTCCGGCGATCTTCATCAGGAAACGTGTCAAATGGTAAAAAACAAAACCCCCGTGGGTGTCGGTATAATCGATTCCTCCAATGGCATTTTTAAATAGAATCACATTTAGAATCATCGTGATCATGATTCCCGTCGTCAAAATAAACCATAAGCCGGGAGTAATTTTATATTTCCATTTTCCCGGGAAATAATGAAGCGCCAGAATCAAGAGGCCAATCGGCACAAAAAAAGAAATCCACCCTAAAAAGAAAAAAAACAAGTATGATGAATAAGCTCCGGCGGCGCCGGCCTGATTTTGGAAATCTATTTTAAAGGGATTGTCCTGGCTTAGAAGCCTTTGATCGTCCCATGAGGTATGGGTGGCCAGTGAGATGGTAATCAACACCGCCAGAAGAATCAAAAGGATTCCCAACAATTTCCTTTTACGCGACTCTGATCCGTTTTTTCTTTTGGCTGCCATAATAGTATTTACATAATAATGTTTTTATGTCCGGGTGGCAATTACCGTATGACAATAAAAATAAGGCAGAGAGATTCTCTGCCTTATTTAAAAATCCATTTTGCTACAACTATTTGCGGACCGCTTCTTTCAGGGCCTTGCCGGCGCGAAAGTGCGGCACTTTGGCAGCGGGGATATTTATTTTGGCGCCGGTCTGTGGATTCCGGCCGATCCGGGCCTTTCTTCTGGATACGGTGAACGTTCCGAAGCCGACAAAACTGACTCTCTTTCCCTTCTTGAGATTGCTGGTAACATTATTGAAGAAGGAACCGAGGGCCTGGGTCGCCTGACGCTTGCTGATTTTGGCGTCCCGGGCAATCATGGCAATCATTTCTTCCTTGGTCATGGAAAGGTCCCTTTCATTTAGGGTTTTAGGTTGTCACTCCATATGGCAAAAAGCAATCACTTTTTAAATGTATTTGTCAATAGAAAAGAAAATTACAATGTAAAAATCGGCCATTTTGGACCTATCCTCATCTTTCATTGTCGAAAATCAATAGAAGGCGCTCTTAAGTCCGGATTCCGATTTCTCAAATTTAATATCGGGAATAGATATGACATTCAATCGGAAATAGTAGCCCCTATTGGACCCATCGGGAATCCAATAGAAATATCCCTGCCAGCAATGTAATTTCCGCTCGACTTCAATGCGCCGCGAGACTGTTTGATCTCGGACGACATCATAGCTTTGCCAGTAACTTATTTTCCAATTCGAGGTCAATTCCAATCTGACACTGAAACTGAGAGAGTGCGTTTTGACAAAGGCCGCCCCGCGCCCGCTTTCGGAATAGTAATGTGATACGGAAAGGGTCCAATTCCGACCCTTGCTGGAGGTCGGCTTCGACGGTAAAGGGGTAGCCGGAAAAGATGAATTGGCCGTATCGGGAAGGCCGTAGTCATTAAGTATGCCGCTGGTACTAAAATTCGACTGGATACTGAAACTCTCAAGATAGGGAGATTTCCAATGCAATTCATTGGTCCCCGGTTTATACAGGCTGTGGACAATTTGGGCCGACATCCTTATATTTCCCAGAAGAGAGGTCTGGGCTGAGGTAGTCAATGCCGAATATTTTTGAGTAAGCGCCTCATGATTATAACTGAGTGAACTGGAGATTGACAGAAGATCAATATTGCGGGTCGCATCTCCTTTTTTGATCTTGGCCTGAAACAGCTGGTTTAAGCTATAGGTAATAGTACGTGATTTGGCCCCTCCTCCCCCGGCTCCGGTATAACTTTTCAAATTATCATTTTTGGTAATTTCCGGGGCCCAGGAATAACTTACACTCGGAGTAAGAACATGCCGGAATCCTTCCAGACCTAGAATCTTGGGATAAATTGTTCCGTAAATGTCGGTCGCGGCGGAAATCGAGGCGCTATAGGCATAGCGACGATACCATTGGGAAGTATTAATTCCGGCGGTACGACTCTGGTCAGTCGGAAAAACTTTGTACCAGGTCTCCTGATAGCGAATTGACGGGCCGATTCTGAGATAATGGAACAGATTTAAAGGGGACATGGACAGACTTGGAAAGTGATCAACAGTCAGATAAGCTTTCCGGCTCCGGGAACTATCGGCATTGGTTACTTGGGAGGAATAATTATGAAGGCCGGTGGAATAGCCGAAGTAGAAATTATTATACCATTTTCGAGTCACTTCGCCTGTGCCGGTGCTTTTGGGTGCGGAAAATATCGCCCGTGAGGGAATTGAAAATGTGGCCGAGGGGTAATCATCACTTCGGGAATCCTGATCGAGATTGACGGTATGAACGAATTGTGCGGTCAGTGAGGCCCCACTCCACCGTTTCGTAAGAGAGGCCTGACTGCGAAGACTGCGATTGAGCCTTTCGTTCAAATCGGTCGAAAAATCAGAATAGTAGCTTTTATCCGAAAGAAAGGTTCCATCCGCCCGTATATCCAATGTGGGTGAGACAGTTTGGCTATGAGCAAAACGAATCTGCCAGCGTTTGGTGGTGGATTCGCCAAGTGCCGTCAAACTGGACTGGTTGGCGATCGACCCGGATACGGAGCCGTTAAGATGGTATCGCCAATTATAATTCATGGTGCCATGATAGGCAAATCCGAAATTCTCATAATAATCCAGGGAAGCCTGGAGATCCCAGTACTCGGAAGCGGCCCAGTAGTATCCGACATTGCTGATTGACCCGGCGCCCCGTTCAAAATTGCCCAAGCGGAACGGTAGGAAGCCGGAGTGTCTTCCCGTTTTTATGGAGAAAATGTAATACGGGGCAATGAAAATGGGAACTTTCTCGATGTAAAAAACCACGGGGCGGGCGATAATTTTATTGTTCTGCATCATCTTCATATTATGGGCCATAAAATGATAATGCGGTTCTTCTTCGTTGCAACTGGTGTATGTTCCATTTTCAACAAAATAAATGTCCTTTTTCTCGCGAAACAACTCCTGGCCGCGATAATATGCTTCCTGATATTCCGTTTTTGATTTCCAGATCATTCCTTTTTCAGTTTTGATGGAATATTCCAAATAAGAGCCTAAAAGCTGCTCCGAACCGTCCTTTAATATTACCGGAATATATATAAGCGAGGTATCGGCACGGGCGGAATCATCGAAAGCTGTTACCAGCTGATTGCCGACATTATAATTCACTTTGGCCGCAGTCAGGGACATATTCCGGCTTTCAACCATCCCATTTCCTTGAAGAGCAATTGTCGAATCAATCACCGCATAATTGATTTTATCCGCTTTATATTTGACGGTATCCTCGACATAAACCCGGCCCGAATCGCCGGCTTTAAATTTTCCGCTTAAATATTCCCCCTCGGCGCCGCCAATAACCTTAACCATATCGAGTTTTTTGGAGGTGATAAAAAGCTTGATGGTATCGCCGGAGACATTGTTTTTGACAATTTCGGAGCTGTCTCTGGTTCCGGGGGAGTAGAATGAATAGGCCTGGCCCGCCGCCAAAATATTATTCAGTTCGCCCCGATCGAAACCAAAGATAATTTCGGACCCTTTAAGTTGCGAAATATCGTTAATAGTTGCGTCCTTTCCGGCCGGTTCTTTAAAGTCGCCCATGGCGTTGCCCACCACATAAATTTCCCGGACCGCGGAAGGACCCGAACTGATTACCAGAGTATCGCCCTGGACCTCGGAATCCTTTCGTTTGGCGGAGGGATGATCGGTGAGGGCCAGCACATCATTATCAGCGTACATAATAGCTTGTCCGGAGTGCGATTCCGTATCTGCCTGCTTAATTATAACATTGCCGTCGGCATATCCGATCCGGCTTTTGGATTCCAAAGCGACCTTATCGGCGTCAAGGCGGATCATGCGGGAGCTGTCGGGATAATGGAAAAATAGCGCAGGCCGGTCTTTCATCCGAAAGAGTGATGAATCGCGGGAAAAATAGGCGTTGGTTCCGATGGCTTTGACCGAGTCTTTTTCGGAAATAATAGTGACTTCTTTCCCGGAAGCATAGGCAAGATTGTTTCTAATATCATAATTGACCCGATCAGCGGTAAGTTCATAGGATGAATCCTGCACATAGACGTGGCCCCGCAAAATAATAGTTTCGCCTTTTACCCAAATGGCGGAATCGGCCCGGAGCTTCCC
>CALMKK010000136.1 GCA_937867135.1 uncultured candidate division Zixibacteria bacterium | reverse complement strand
CCGGAATTTATTCCCAAAGCCAAAGAATTTATCGCCAAATTCCCCGGCAAAATCGACGATTATGTCAGTCTCCTGAACGAAAATCCGATCTGGATGGTGCGTAATCAGAAGGTCGGCGTGATGAGTCCGGAATTGGCGTTATCGTACGGCGTCTCCGGCCCGGCTCTGCGGGCCTCGGGCGTCAAATTCGACATCCGCCGGGATGATCCCTATTCGATTTACGACCGTTTCGATTTCGACATTCCCACCGGGCAAAATGGGGACTGTTACGATCGGTATCTGGTGCGTCTCGAAGAGATGCGCCAATCGCTCCGGATTGTCAAGCAGGCCCTGGAGCAGATGCCGGAAGGGGAAATCAAAGCCAAAATGCCGGGAAATTTCAAGCCGCCCAAGGGAGAGACCTACAGCCGTATCGAGAATTCGCGCGGCGAGATGGGAATCTACCTGCAGTCTCCGGGCGATTCGAAAAAACCGTCGCGGGTCAAAATGCGCGGCGGCTCATACAACCAGTTGCAGGTGATGCCGAAATTGGTTGAGGGAGGCAAGATCGCCGATCTGGTGGCGATTATGGCGTCGATGGATGTCATCATGCCGGAGGTCGACAGGTAATGGAACTGACGAATATTTTCAAATTTCTCTATGAGAAATTGGCCGCCTCCGGTTTGCCCCAAACGCTGGTCGATCTGATCGCCCTGATTGCGGCCGCCTTTATCGTTTTCGGTTTTTTGGCGGTGATGGCGCTTTTCCTGGTCTGGTGGGAACGGAAAGTTTCGGCTCATATTCAACAGCGGTTCGGGCCGATGCGAACCGGCTGGCACGGCTGGATTCAGACTGTGGTCGATATGATTAAACTCCTTCAAAAAGAAGATATCACTCCGGCCGCGGTGGACCGCCCGGTTTTCTACTGGGCGCCGATTGTGGCTCTGACGGCCGCCTTCGCCGCTTACGTGGTGATTCCGTTCGGGAAGGGATTAATCGTCGCGGATTTGAATATCGGAATTTTGTTTATCGTCGGTATCACGACTTTCACCATCATCTCACTTCTTATGGCGGGATGGGGCTCGAATAATAAATATGCCCTGCTCGGCGGGATGCGATCCGCGGCGCAAGTGGTCAGTTACGAAGTCCCGATGGTGGTGGCGATTCTTTCGATCGTGGTTTTCGCCGGGTCGATGTCGATGGGAGATATTGTCAACTCGCAATCCAAAATTTATGAATGGTACATTTTCCGTCTGCCTTTCGGCCCGATTGCTTTCATTATATATCTGATTGCGGGAACGGCCGAAACCAACCGCACCCCATTTGATTTGCCGGAAGCCGAGCAGGAATTGGTGGCCGGGTTCAATATCGAGTATTCCGGGATGAAATTCGCGATGTTTTTCTTCGCGGAATTCGTCAATCTGTTCACGATTTCGGCCATCGCCGCGACCCTGTTCCTCGGCGGCTGGCAGGGGCCGTTTTTGCCGTCGTGGATCTGGTTCTTGATAAAATCACTGGGAATGGTTTTTGTATTGATGTGGTTCCGCTGGACTTTCCCGCGTCTCCGGGTCGATCAACTGATGGAATTTTCCTGGAAGTTTCTGCTCCCGTTAGCGTTTGTTAACCTTATCATCGCCGGGCTGATGAAATATTCAAAGTGGTTCAACTGGTGAAAAAAGTATATAGCGGCATAAAGAATCTGATTATCGGCCTGTTCACGACCGGCAAACATCTGGGCCGTCACGCCATCACGGTGCAATATCCGACCGAACGGTGGCCGATGCCGGAGCGGTCGCGCGGTATCGTGGTGCTACTGTCCGATAAAGAAACCGGCGAATTGAACTGCACCACCTGCCTGCTCTGTATGCGGGCCTGCCCCACCGCGGCCATCCGGATCGATTACGATAAGGATGAGAAAGGGAAAAGAATTCTCAAGGATTTCGTGGTGGATCAGGGGATATGCTGTTTCTGCGGGCTGTGCGAGGAAGCGTGCAATTTTGCCGCCCTCAAGATGGCGACCAAGTATGAATTTGCGACATACAAATCCGAGGACCTGATCTGGCACACCGATAAACTGCAGGAAATCGGGCGGGATGTGCCGTATGAGAAGCCGGAACGAAAAAAACCGGAAGCCAAACCGGCCGCGCCGAAACCGGCCCCCGCACCCAATCCCTTGCCGGCGCCCGAAGAAAAGCCGGAGACGAAAGACGGGTCCAAGCCGGAGGTCAATGATGCAAACTGATACCGTGCAATTGGTATTTTACCTTTTTTCTTTTCTTATTATAATTTCGGCCATTTATGTGGTGACTCTGAAAAATATATTTCATTCGGCGATTTTTCTGGTTTTGACCCTGTTCGGGGTCGCCGGGATTTATATCCTTCTGCATGCCGAATTCCTGGCGGCGGTGCAAGTGCTGATTTATGTCGGGGCCGTTTCGGTCCTGATGATTTTTGCAATTATGCTTACCACCAGACTCGCCTCGCGGGAAATAAAGCAGAGCAACGAACAGGTAATGGCGGGGATATTTATCTGCGCCGGCTTTCTGCTGGCCAGTCTCGGCTCGTTCGCCAATACGGTCTGGCGCGTCGTGGATAAACCGTTACCCGAGAATAATACCCTGACTCTGGGGCAACTTCTTATGAATGAGTATGTCCTGCCGTTTGAAGTGGTTTCGATCGTTCTTCTGGCGGCGCTGATCGGGGCGATTGTCCTGGCCCGCAAGGAGGGAGCATGATCATGCTGCAGTACCTGGCGCTGGCCGCCATTCTGTTTGCAATCGGTGTTTTCGGCGTGCTCACCCGACGCAATGCGGTCGGAATCCTGATGTCGCTGGAATTGATGTTCAATGCCGCCAATATTAATTTTGTGACGTTCAATAAATTTATTGCACCGGGCGGCCTGACCGGCCAGATTTTCGCCGCTTTTGTCATTGTCATTGCGGCCGCCGAGGCGGTGGTGGGATTGGCGATTGTTCTCCTTCTGTATCGTAATTGGAAGGGGATCAATGTCGATCGGATTAATATAATGAAGTGGTAATATGCTTGAGAATGCCTATTTAATACCGTTTTATCCTCTTCTGGCTTTCGTGGTGATTATTTTCTTCACCCGCTGGAAAGAAAAACTTTCGTCCTATATCGCCATCAGTATGGTGCTTCTGGCCTTTGTGCATTCCGTTTTTGTCATGGCCGCAATGCTGGGCCGGCACGGCGAACCGCTGGAGAAAATTGTCACCTTTATTTCACAGCCGTCGCTGACGCTGGAATTGGGGATGTATATCGACGCCCTGACCGCGGTCATGCTTCTGGTGGTGACCATTGTCGCCAGTTGTGTCCAGATATATTCGCTCGGATATATGCACGGCGACCCGCGCTTCAGCCGGTATTTTTCATATTTGTCGTTATTCACGTTCTCGATGCTCGGCCTGGTTATCGCCAACAACTTCTTTATGATATTCATTTTCTGGGAGCTGGTCGGGTTGACAAGTTATCTTTTGATCGGCTTTTGGTTCGAGAAAAAATCGGCCTCCGATGCCGGGAAAAAAGCCTTTATTACGACCCGCATCGGGGATTTGGGATTTATTGTCGGAATTCTGATTCTGGCCGCGTACGCCGGAACCCTCAACTATCAGCAGGTTTTCGAAAAGGTTTCATCCGGGGCTCTGGCTCCGGGTATAGTCACACTGGCCGGAATTTTTATATTCTGCGGAGCGGTGGGAAAATCGGCTCAGTTCCCGCTTCATGTCTGGTTGCCCGATGCGATGGAGGGCCCGACCCCGGTTTCGGCCCTGATTCACGCCGCAACGATGGTGGCCGCCGGTGTTTATCTGGTGGCGCGGGCGATGACCCTCTTTGTCGGATCGGCCGAAGCCGCGATGGTAGTGGCGGTAATCGGATTGATTACTTCGCTTCTGGCCGCTTCGATTGCCCTTACCCAGAATGACATAAAAAGAGTGCTGGCATATTCGACCGTCAGCCAGCTGGGATATATGATAATGGCCCTGGGATTGTACGGGGTCGATTCGGCCCATGGCCATCATTCACCCGGATATGTGGCCGGAACGTTCCATTTGATGACCCATGCTTTCTTCAAAGCCTTGCTGTTCCTTGGGGCCGGGTCGGTGATTCACGCCGTCCACACCAATGATATTCAGGATATGGGCGGACTTTCCAAAAAGATGAAAATAACGACCATTACATTTTTCATCGCCTCGCTCTCCATTTCGGGAATTTTCCCCCTGTCCGGCTTCTGGTCGAAAGATGAAATTGTCGCCACGACGGTCGGCCATCCGATTTTCATGATATTTACCCTGGCGATCGCATTCATGACCGCTTTTTATATGTTCCGGCTCTGCTTTTTGACTTTCACCGGCAAGCCCCGGGTGCAGGAGAAGTTCGATCATGCGCATGAATCGCCCAAGACGATGACTTATCCCTTGATGTTTCTGGCCTTCCTGGCGATTTTCGCAGGCTGGGTCGGGTTGCCGTGGTTGCCGCATGGATTTTCATCGTTCGTGTATCACGAAGAGGTCCATCATGCCGAGCCAAATTATCTCTTAATGCTGGTTTCGACAATCGTAGCCCTTTCCGGAATCGGCCTATCGTACCTGATGTATTATAAGAAAAGCATTTCGGCCGATGCTATCGCCGAAAAGATTAAACCGCTTTACAATCTATCTTATCATAAATTCTATTTCGATGAGATTTACAATGCCGTGATAATTCAGCCCCTGCTCGGTTTGACCAATGTCCTCTGGTGGTTCGATGCCAATGTAGTGGACGGATTCGTGAATTTTATCGGTTGGCTGACCGTCAAGTGGGCCGACCTCAAGCAGTGGTTCGATCAATATATCGTCGATGGCGCCGTCAACGGAGCCGGCTACTTCTGCATGGGTGCTTCCTGGCTCTTCCGTTATCTGCAGAGCGGCTCGGTGCAGTTTTATGCCCTGACCATTATCGCCGCCGCCATCGGCCTGGTTATCTATAGAGTCACCCCGCTGGGGTTTTATTACTATCTGGCCGGTCTTCTGATTATGGCCCTCTCGCGGGTACTGGCCAGGATATTCAATAATAATCGGGTTAAGGCCAACAGTAATGTTGAAGGATAGGTGATTGGAGTAATATGGGTTTGCTCAGTTATATTATATTTTTGCCGTTATTGGGATCTCTGGTGATTTTATTCCTGCCCAAAGATAATTTCAAGGTCATCCGTTGGACCTCGGCCTTCTTTTCATTCATCCCGATGCTCCTGTCATTCTATTTGACCTATGATTATTTCTTCGCCTTTGCAGGTTCATCGCAGATGGCTTATGTCGAGGGCCCCTTCCAATGGATTAGCGCCATCAGCGCCCAGTATTTTCTCGGGGTCGATGGTATTTCGGTTCCAATGGTCGCCCTGACCGGCCTGCTTTCCTTCCTCTCGATTCTGGCTTCCTTCAATATCGAAAAGCGGGTCAAAGAGTACTTTGTTTTCTTCCTGCTTCTCGAAACCGGCATGATGGGGGTCTTTGTCTCGCTTGACTTCTTCCTCTTCTATATTTTCTGGGAAGTTATGCTGGTGCCGATGTATTTCCTGATCGGTATTTGGGGCGGCCCCAGAAAAGAATATGCGGCGATAAAGTTTTTCTTATATACGCTGTTCGGCTCCATCTTCATGCTGGTGGCGATTCTGATTCTATATTTTACCAGCAACCCCCATACGCTTAATATCCTGGAGCTGATCAAGACCGCTCCGACTTTGAGCCATTCCCTGCAATTATTATGTTTCGCCTTCTTCTTTGTCGGCTTTGCAATCAAGGTTCCGGTCTGGCCGTTCCATACCTGGTTGCCCGATGCCCACGTTGAGGCCCCGACGGCGGTCTCCGTGATTTTGGCCGGAGTTCTGTTGAAGATGGGCACGTACGGTATGCTTCGTGTCTCCTGGCCGATGTTTCCGCAGGGGTTGAAATTTTTCGCGATTCCGATCGCCCTGCTTGGTTTAATCGGCATTATCTATGGCGCCCTGGTTTCGATGGCGCAAAAGGATTTGAAGAAACTGGTGGCGTACTCCTCGGTTTCCCATATGGGATACTGTATGCTGGCCTTGGGAGCGTTCTCATCGGTTACCGCCATGACCGGAGTGATGTTCCAGATGGTCAGTCACGGTTTAATCACCGGCGCCCTGTTCCTTTTGGTGGGCGTTCTGTATGACCGCGCCCATACCCGCGAGATCGCCGCTTTCGGCGGACTGGGCGTGAAGATTCCGGTTTATACCGGGCTGATGGTTCTTTTCTCGATGGCCTCGCTGGGATTACCGGGCATGTCCGGTTTTGTTTCGGAATTTATGGTTTTTGTCGGGTCATTCAGCAGTTTCAAAATTATCACCGCTTTGGCGGTTCTGGGAGTAGTGCTGACGGCGGCCTATATGTTGCGGATGGTGCAGAGGATGTTTCTGGGCGAATTCAATATCGCCAAATGGGGTGGATTGACCGAAATTAATCTGCGTGAAATTCTGACGGTCGCGCCGCTGGCGATTCTTACCATAATTATCGGCGTTTATCCCGGCCCGTTATCGAATATTATGAAGGCTACTCTGGAAAACCTGGTCACTTTGATGGCACGATAGGATGCAAAATATGCCCGGTATTAAAATTGAATTGCTGATTCCGGAGATGTTCCTCTTTGCATGGGCCCTGTTTCTTTTTCTTTACGATTTGGGGGCGAAGAGAAAAAATTCCCAATCGCTGGGGTACCTGGCCATGTTCGGCGTTGCGGTTACGGCGGTTCTCCTGTCTCTTTTCCATGGCGGGATGGTTTTCGGCACGATGTTTCAATCCGATCAACTGGCCCTCTTTTTCAAAGTAATATTTTTGGGGGCGGCGTTTATGGCGGTGGGAGCGTCGTTCGATATCGCTTCCGAGAAAATTCATAACCACCGGGGAGAATATTACGGGCTGATTCTTCTCTCCACGGTCGGGATGATGTTTCTTTCATCGGCCAGCGAACTTCTGATGCTCTATATCGGTCTGGAACTGACCACTATCCCGCTTTATGTGCTGGTCGCCTATTTTAAAGACGACCGCCTTTCGGTCGAAAGCGGAATGAAATATCTGATTGTCGGAGCTTTTTCATCGGCGATCCTTCTCTACGGTTTATCTATCCTTTATGGTCTTACCGGCACGACCGACATTGTGTTGATGAAAATAAATCTTTCACTGGTTTTTCTGGCCAACGGCAAAATCGGTCCCGGTTTGATTCTGGCTATCGTTATGGTTATTGCCGGGATAGGCTTTAAATTGGCATTGGTGCCTTTTCATATGTGGGCTCCCGATGTTTATCAGGGGGCGCCCACGCCGATTACCGGATTTCTATCGGTCGGTTCCAAGGCCGCCGGGGTGGTCGCTTTCGCCAGGATTTTTGTGAACGGCCTCATCGGTTTCGCCACCGATGTCATGGCGCCGCTTGATTGGGGAATTATCGTGGCGGTTCTGGCATCGGCCGCTATGATTCTGGGAAATATTACCGCCCTGCGACAAAAAAATATCAAACGGATGCTGGCATATTCGTCGATTGCCCAAATTGGATATCTAATGATCGGCATGGTGGCGGCTACGGATCGCGGCATCTCGGCCGTCAGTTATTATATGTTTATTTATCTTTTTGCCAATATGGGTGCTTTCACCATCGCGACGATCTTTAATGATAAGACCGGATCCGACGGTATCATCAGCTATGCGGGGCTATCCAAATCTTCTCCGGGATTTGCCGCCTGCATGACGGTATTTCTCCTGTCGCTGGCCGGAATTCCACCGCTCGGAGGCTTTGTCGCCAAGTATCTTGTTTTCGCTTCGGGCATTCAGGCCGGTTACACCTGGCTGGTAATACTGGCCCTTCTTACGGCGGTGGTGTCGTTATACTATTATGCCAACGTCATAAAAATGATGTATTTTTCTTCGGAGAGCCCGAGCTACAAAATTAAGCCGCCGATTCCGGCTCAAATTGTTCTTTTTATCGGGGTGGCCGGGGTGGTAATTTTCGGTCTTTTTCCCCAGCCGATTCTTAATTTGGCGGCCGAGGCGGCCAAAGTTTTTGCCTTCTAAAAATCGGTGCGGTCTCCAAATCTGTTGACAGTTTTCTTTTCTACCACTATATAATTGGATAATATGACCGATTATTTTTACGGCCGGTGAGGTTTATGACTATTTTTCGCATTATTCGCGACATCATTCGGCGCCAGTTTCTATCCGGTGTGCTGGTCGTCGTTCCCTTGATTATTACTTATGTGGTGCTTAAATTTCTATTCGAAAGTGTCGACGGAATTCTATCTCCGCTGATCACCAAACTGCTGGGCCGCGAAATTCCGGGCTTGGGTATAATTGCCACCATTTTGATTATTCTTCTGGCCGGCTTTCTGACCAGGAATATTATCGGGGCCACATTAATCCGTTACGGCGATAAAGCTCTGGCCAGAACACCGATCATCCGCATCTTCTATTTGGCGGCCAAGCAATTGATTGAAGCGGTCACGGTTCCGAATATAAAGGCCTTTAAAGCCGTGGTCATGATTGAATATCCCCGGCTGGGAATGTATGCCATGGGATTCGCCACGACCAAAATCAAATTTGAATGTGAGAAAGAAAACGCCAAAAAACTGGTCGGCGTTTTTATTCCATCCACGCCGACCCCCATGACCGGAATTGTGGTTTTCGTTCCCGAAAATGAAGTGATCAGCATAAAATTGACGGTCGAAGAAGGGCTCAAACTGATAGTCTCCGGCGGCATTGTCTCGCCGGAATCCATTTGCCGGGCCGATAAACCGGCAATCGGGGAGATCTGAAGGAAATTATGCGTCTGGCCAATATGCTCAAAGAATCGCTTATTATCAATGATCTGAAAGCGCAGACCAAGGAAGAGGCAATCAACGAATTGCTGGAACTGCTCAAAGGTGAGAGTCCGGGCGCCGATCTGGATGTCATCAAAGAACTTATTTTTGAACGTGAAGAATTCGAAAATACTTCCTATGGCCGCGGTTTTGCTTTTCCGCATGCTCGAACCGATGAAATCGATGACATGTCTATCCTTCTGGGTATTTCGAGAAAAGGGCTATCGGATAAAACCCGCGATAAAATTACGTTGCATGCCATAGTTCTGCTTTTGACGCCGCCATATGTCTCCAAACTCTATTTGCAGACCCTTTCGGCGTTTGCCACATTCGCCCGCATCGAGGGGAACCTTGCCAGTCTGCTGGCGGCCAAAACTAAAACCGATGTAATTGATATTATCTGGGAGAGCAATGTCAGGGTCGACCGGGAACTGACGGTTAAAAATATTATGCGGCGCGATGTGATTGTGGTTACACCGAATGACTCTTTGAAAAAGGTCGCCAATTTGATGTTCAAACAACGTCTTTCGGCCCTGGCCGTAGTGGATGACGGCGGGAACCTTCTGGGCCAGATTACCGATAAAAATTTGATTTCCGCCGCTCTGCCCGATTACGAAGCGATGGTCACCAATCTCGATTACAAAGTCGAAGGTGAGCCGTTCGAAGAACTCCTGAAACAGGAAGAGAAAATAAAAGTCTCTCAATTATACAATACCGAGCATGTCACGACATCGATGGATACCAAACTGATCGATGCCGCGGCCCTGATGATTTTCAAGGACCTGCGCCGTATTTTCGTGGTTAAGGATGGAAAGCTGGTCGGTATTCTGGTCCGCAAAGATATTGTGAATTTTATTATCCGCGGTTAGAACCGTCGCGAATTGACTATTAATTTATTCTGATTTTTTATTTTCCGTCGGGACGGATTCATCCGCTTTGACCGCTTCGTGATGCGGGAAAATAATTGAAATAAGAATGGCCGCCACGAGGATGCCTCCGATTACCATAAGGGCCGCGCCGGAGGAAATTTTGAAAAAATCGGCCACCAGCATTTTTAAACCGACAAATCCCAGTATTGCCGATAAAGCGTATTTGAGATAGTAAAATATCTCCATCAGGCCGGCGATGGCAAAATAGAGGGCCCGCAGTCCCAGGATGGCAAAGACATTGGAACTATAAACGATGAAGGGGTCCAACGTAATGGCAAAAATAGCGGGAATGGAATCGAGCGCAAAAACCAGATCGGTCGTCTCCACCACGATTAACACTATTAGAAGCGGCGTTCCCCAAATTTTCCCGTTTCTTTTTACCAGAAAATTATGACCCTCGTAGCGGGGAGTTATTGGCAGGAATTTCCGCACAATTCTCAGGACCGGGTTTTTCTCCGGTTCAATTTCCTTTTCTTTCCCGATAGCGAGCTTTATGGCGGTGATTATGAGGAAGACGCCGAAGACATATAAAATCCAGTGAAATTTGGCGATTAAGAGGGTCCCCACGCCGATAAATATTCCCCTTAAAATAAGAGCGCCGAGTATGCCCCAGAAGAGCACCCGATACTGGTATTTGGTGGATACCTTAAAATAGGTGAATACGACCAAAAAGACAAAAATATTATCTATGGAGAGGGCCCGCTCAATAAGATAGCCGGTCATGAATTGCAGGCCGACTTCAGGTCCCTTCCAGAGGTAAACGACAAAATTAAAAGCGAAGGCGACAGCAATCCAGATGATACTCCATACAAAGCCCTCTTTTACCGAAATGGCATGATCCTTGCGGTGAAAGACACCGAGGTCGAGGGCCAGAAGAATAAGAATCAGGATATTGAACCCGATCCAAAGAAAGACCTTATAGGATAAAATTGTTTCTATCTCAGCCATAATTTATCAAAGGCGAATAAATAATAAACCGGGTTACAAGTCAACAAAAAGCGGCCGGGCGTCCAAGGTTCTTCATTTCAGCTTGAAATTATTACAGAAATAGCTCGGGAGTTTCCGGAATCGATTAAAATGCAATTTCTTTAGCGGGCCCGAATCAGGATACCCTTTATTTCTCCGCCCCGGCTGATTTCGAGATAGGCCCCGTCACCGTTGAGTTGGTCGATAATATTCCCGACCATGGCGCTGAAAGTGGCCGCGGTTGCGCCGTTTATCGTTCGAATTTGATCTCCCAGGCGCAGGCCGCACGCATAAGCCAATTTGGTGGAATCAATGGCGGAGACTTTATATGTCCCGTTCTTTTGCCGGTCGGCAAAGAAACCAAGCCGCCCTCCGACAGATGAGGTTGACGACGGTTGAGAACTCTTTGCACTATCGGTTTTCACGACAGAAGTATCTTCGGGGGGAGCCGTCAGGGCGACCAGGCCGGAGTTGTATGGCTCATTCTGGAGATATTGAAGGAGAGGTGAGGTTGGGGAGAGGGTCCATTTATCCCGAAAGCTGTTTTTATAAACTCCCCATCCGGGGAAATGCCTTTTCCAGGCGGCGGATGCCGTAATCTGGGCCAGCGTGTCCGGGGGGATTATTGCTTGTGCAGTTGACAGGGCCACGAGCATGGCCATTATGTCGAATCGATACGGCCCCTGATCCAAAAGAGGGTGATTATTTATGGCGGCCAGAGTATCGCCCGGATATTCAAGCTGTAGAAGATTCCGCCCCGAGAGGCATTGTATTAGCTCCAGCAACTGATGAAATCCGGTCGGCGGCGCTTCGATGACGATTCCCTGCTTGATGCCCACGATCGGGATCGCCAGCGGCTCATAGAGCCCCGGCACGGGGAGGTATTTCATCAAATGAATTTTAAGGCCCGGTTCTTTCCAGGGAATTCCCGAATAGATTTCGATGTCGCGGAGAATGGAATCACCCCAAATTTTCCAGAGCTCAAGTAACGGTACGGCCCTTTTCTCGACATCGAAGATATCCTGCCAGACTTCGTGCTCATCGGCATGGTAATCCGGATAAAACGCCTTTGTTAAAAAATAATTTTCCGTTTCAAACTTCACGAGGGGGAGCGGAAGGGTAATGGCGGTATCGGCGGTTTGGGCGGAATCGGCGAGGCTGTCGGATGGTACGAAATCCTGGGCCCGGCTCCATTCGGTCAGCAAGAGAAAGATCGCGACGGCGATAATATTTTTCATACTGAATAATTTTATAATTATTCGCCGTTTATGCAAGAAATTAATGTATGGCTAAAATTGTTTATCGGCCGGTAACGCCGCCGGCGGAAGCGGCAAGGACTTGATTTTCAGATAGTATAGCGTGAGGATAGAATTTTGAAATGTTCCAAAGGAGCCGGTTATCAGGATGGCCACAGCAATAAAAATCGGGACTTCGATGAAAAGCATAATAAAAACAATGGCGGAGGCCTGCGGCGTGCCGGCTATTATCAGCGGCATTGCGAAAATCAGCACCAATAAAGAATTCAGAGCGAACATGACCAGCCCGATACCCGAAACTATTAAGAAGGCCACCACATTACCGGCCAGATGATTTTTCAAAAGCAAATACCCGCGGCTGACGGCATCGCCGATCCGGCTTTTATGAATCACTATTTCCCGCTGGGCGAACAGGTAAATCATATCGATAACAAAATAGCCCACCAGGGCCGCCGGTATCAGAGCAATCAAAAAAAGAATACCCAGAAGAGTTTCCAGAATAAAAGCGATAATAGCCGGCACCGCCAGAATTATGGCTGTCACCAGTACTCCGCTGAACATCAAAAGCCATAATCCCAGAAAGCGCCAGAAAGAATCGGTCCCTACCTTAAAGGAGCTTTTGAGTTCGTATTTTTTCCCTCCCTCCATTTCCGCCACGGCATCAATCAAGCCGGCCGTGGAGATTAAATGCATGACTATAAAAAGAAAAAAGAGGGTTAAAGCGTAAATGATCAGGAAAATCAAAAGGGTCGGATTTCCGAAAAGGATGCCGGCCGCGTTGGTTTGATTGTCGCGATTTATGAAACCGTACGTGCTTCCGAAGAAAGTCGAAAAGAAACCAAGTATCCAGAGGGATTTATGTCTTAAAGTATAATCAAAGGCGCGCTTCAGTATTTTCCCGTAATCCATGCCGACAAATAGCGGAAAATCCGCCAATAATCAACAAGAATATCAATATTGGAGAGCCGGGTCGTCCCGCTTCAGGGAAGCGTGCCGGGGGTCTTGGCGCCGTTGCCATTCCCGTTTCCGTTGTCGATGGTGCCGTCTTTTAATCTGATGACCCGTTGCGTCTGACGGGCGACATTCTGATCATGGGTGATTACTATGATAGTATGCCCTTCCTGCCAGAGCCGGGTAAAAAGCTTCATAATTTCGCCGCCGCTTTTGCTGTCCAGATTCCCCGTCGGTTCATCGGCCAGTATCAAATTGGGCTTATTGGCCAGAGCGCGGGCAATAGCCACCCGCTGCATTTCACCGCCGGACATTTCGGTCGGTTTATTGGCGGCTTTATCGGCCAATCCGACCTGGGCAAGAAGTTCATTGACCCGCTCCCGTCGTTTGCGGCCGTTCCAGCCGGCGAAAAGAAGTGGCAATTCGACATTCTCGGCCGCGCTGGCATAGGGAAGGAGATTGAAGGATTGAAAAACAAACCCGACTTTCTGGTTTCTGATATCGGCCAATTGATTGGGATTCAGACTGGCGACATTGATACCCTCCAGGCTGTATTCCCCGGCCGACGGAACATCGAGGCAGCCCATGATATTCATCAGCGTCGATTTCCCCGAACCGGAGGGTCCCATAATCGAAATAAATTCGTTACGGTTGACGTTGAGATCGATTCCCCGCAAGGCTTCGAATTCAACCTTTCCGGTATTGTACTTCTTACGCAATTCCTTCATATCTATCATGGTCTTTCCCTCTTGTCAAATGGCCGTCTATTCATATCGTAATGATTCCACGGGGTTAACCGACGCCGCTCGCATGGCGGGGAAAATGCCGGAAATGAGCCCCAGCATTCCCAGGATCAGGATGACTATCAGCCCGATTTCCGGGGATACGGTCGGTTTGCCCATAAAACTCAAAACGTCGCTCTGTATTTTAATGCTCTTAAAGGTCTCAGTCAGAATATAACTCAAAGACATTCCGAAGAATCCCCCCACGGCCGTGATAGTTACGGCCTCCAATAAGAATTGGGATAGAATATATTTTTTCCTGGCGCCGATTGCCATTTTTATGCCGATTTCGCGCGTTCTTTCTTTGATTGATACATACATGATATTGGCGACCCCCACCCCGGCAATCAGAAGCGACATTCCGCCGATTATGCCCAGAAAAATCTGGATTCCCAGCAGGATGTTGTTCAATTCCCGGGCTCCGGACGCGACATCCCAGACCTGAAGCGCCTGCTCGTCTTTCGGATCGTATTTATATTTTGCGGCCAGCAGAGCGATAGCACGGTTTTCGATTCCTTTCATATCGGAAATATCATACGGTTGATAAATCATGTTACTCAAATATCTGTAACCGAAAATGGCCGAAAAAGTCGTGGCGGGAATGCAGGCGCTCATGTCATCCGGGCCGTGATACATCCCCATCTGCATTTTTTCCTGCATGACGCCGATAACCGTGAAAGGAATGGAATTTATAAGCATTATTTTCCCCGCGGCCTCTTCGGTGCCGAACAGCTTTTCTTTCAACTTATTCCCGAGGAAAACCACCCGGCGCTTTTCGCTCATGTCGGTTTCGTTTACGAATCTTCCTCCGGCCATAGGATAATGGGTTCGAATATCTTCATAACAGGGGTAAAGGCCGCAAACCAGTTCGGAGCAAACCTTATCTTTGAAGCGCATATCGATTCCCCAATTAAGATATTCCCCGGCGATATTCTTCAGCTCCGGCATCCGGACTCGAAGATATTCGATATCATCGGCCGTGAGTCGAATCGGGCGCCCCCGTCCCATGCCTTTATAAGGAATTGAGGTTTGTCCTCCCCAAACGACGGCGATACCTTCACCCAGCCCTTTCTGGTTCCG
>CALMKK010000135.1 GCA_937867135.1 uncultured candidate division Zixibacteria bacterium | reverse complement strand
TGCCGGGCCAATTGCATAAAGTCGATACCGGAAAGCGCCTGGTCGCGCAGAAATTCGCCGAAGACCGAGTCTTGTACTATAATATGCTGGACATAAATCGGTTTTTTGAATTTATATTTGTCGATATTGCGCTGATAGTAATCGGAGATAAGGCTGTCGCTCGGCTGATAATCGGGATCATACGCCTGCTGACGGACATGATCCATCGCATATTTGTGGAAAAGCCTGTTTTTTTCGTTGGCGACGGCGGTATCCCTGTCAAAACCGAAATTCTCTCCCGCCTGAACCAATTGGAGTGTCATGGATTGCCGAATCAATATGCTGTGTTTGTCTTGAAGGGTAAGGGTGTCCCTATGGGCGGAGGACATAGTCAGTTCAAACACATCTGCCAGGCGATGAAAATCCATGGTGTCTCGACCATTAACAATAACCGCCCAGACCGTATCATCAACCGTCCGCACCGGCAGATTAAGCGCCGAGTCATTAAAAATCAGATTGGCCGTGCTTGCTAAAGAATCCAAAATATGTCGGCTCCTGACACTTGATTCGTTCGCCGCCAATAATCTGACGGCTTTGTCATAATACTCGCCGGTCAGCGGCGCCAGGCCGGAGTCGATATGATCAATCACCTGAAGAATATGCCATCCATCCGGCGATTTGAACGGCTGGGAGACCTCCCCCTTCGGCAGAGAAAAGGCGACATCTTCAAATTCCTTGCTAAATGAATTTCGGTAAAAATATCCGAGGTCACCATGCTGTTCGCCGGACTCGCGATTCATCGAATAGTCATAAGCGAGGTTTCCCAGCACTTCGCCGGAATCGATTCGGTCCCGCAGACGATAAATGGTCGCTTCAGCGATTGAATCAAGCTGTTCATCGGTATAATTTATATATCTCAACGAGTCCGCTCCGTGGCGCAGTCCTTTGGAGGAAATGGTCAGTTGCCGCGCCCGGACTTGCTCTTTAAGCATGAATTTATCCTGATTGGCCCGGTAAAAACTATCAACCGCCGATGAATCGACTTTAATGGAGTCCAGGACCAATCGACTATAGATATAGCTGATGAAAAAGTCATTGAACCGTTGCCGGAAATTGCCATAATTGACGAAATCCTTTTTCAAATCGACTTTTTCCGCCTCCATCGATACCAATGAATCAACCACAATTTCGTTAAGGGTATCGAAATAAGTGGTGGAATCAAGCAGGCCGCCGTCTTTAAGCAAACTGCTGGAGGAAAGTCTCTGATATAGATCCGACGCCATCACACGGTCGGAGGAATCAAGAACAGCCACCGGGAAATCGCTTTTAGATATGTCCATCAGCCCGATTCTGGATACCCCGCAACCGCTTAGCCAGACGGCTATGAGGACAAGGAAAAAAAGTATGCCGAATATAAATCTTGATCTCATGCGCAAAATCCTGAGGTTAAGTATTATAAGTCCAAAGAATTTATACAAACAAGCGGGAAAATCAAGCCCAAAAAAGGCGATTTTATAGAGAACGTTGGGTTTCGATAGGCGAAGAATCGGAAACAGATGAGGCGGCATCCTGCAATCGGCTTGGCATACGGCTGAAAAAGAGAGCGAAGGTCGTCCCTGCTCCCGAAGCGGTTTTGACCATCAAATCGATTTTCAAATTTTCCGCCAAACGTTGAACTATGGCCAATCCCAGACCGGTGCCTTCCTGCTTCGTCGAAAAGAAGGGATCAAAAATGCGGGCCAGATGGGCTTTATCAATGCCGGGACCGTTATCGGCGACATCCATTCGAACCGTGTTTTCTTCGACATGATCGATGCGAACCACGATCTCACCGTTCCGATCGCCGATGGCCTCGCAGGCATTGACTATCAGGTTTATCAAGATTTGCTTTATTTTGTCCTCATCACCGAAAATATAAATATACGATTCACGAACGGAGAGCCGAAGATTGATATGTTTCTTGAATGAGGGATGATGCCGAATCACTTCAAAGACATCGCTGGTCAACCGGCATAATTCGACTTTCTCGAAAAGCGGTCGGTTGCTTCGCGCATAAAGCAAAAAGTCGGAGAGTATGTTATTCAGGCGCGATGATTCCTTAAGTATCAAATCAAGCAGGCGCCGATTCTGGCCGGTCAGATTCAATTCGGCCTTGAGGACTTCGACCGAGCCGGAAATCGCGGCCAGAGGGTTGCGGATTTCATGCGCAATGGCCGCGGATAATTCACCCACGGCGGCCATTTTATCGGCGGCCCGGATTTTATCTTCGAGGATTTTGGTCTCCGTTAAATCCTGAAAAATAGCAATTACGCCCCTGATTTCATCCTTTTCATCAAGGAGCAATGAAGTCGATATCCCCAGCGGCACGGTGAGCCCTTCTTTTCCCGCGATCTCGATTTCATTGCGGGGGTAATGACGTCGGGAATGGAGGACTTCGCGCAAATTATCAACCAGTTGCGGCATCCGGCTCCCAAAAACCGCCTCAAAATTGCGGCCGCTGATATCTTTTTCCTCATAGCCGAGTATTTCTTCGGCGGCGCGATTGAAAAAAATGATGTTACCACTCCGATCGATAGTCATCAGACCGGAATTGAGGTGATGCAAGATATCGTTGGTATCCAATTGGGCCTGTTTCAGGGCCCGGGAGGTGCTGGCCAGCTGGGCATCCTTATGTTTAAGGCGCTCAACCAGATAACCGGAAATAAAAGCCACCAGATAAAAGGTCAGAATATGCAGGAAGATATTGTAAAAGGCGGCGTCCTGAGTTGAGAAAATTGTCTCCAGGGCGCGGGTGGCCGAGCCGGGCGTTCCCGTGATGGCCAGCCCGAACCAAATTATGAAAGCATAAGCAAAGGAAATAAGAGAAGCGACCCCGAGCGTTCCCACCAGATTATTAACCAGAGCGGATGAAATAATAGTAAGAATAAACAATCCGGAAAAGGCCGATTGAATATTTCCCGTTGTATAGATTATACCGATTTCTATGATAATTTCGAAA
>CALMKK010000134.1 GCA_937867135.1 uncultured candidate division Zixibacteria bacterium | reverse complement strand
AGTCATGCACGCGCATCAGGAATCGAAACGTCGCGGCGAAATTTTCTGCGAATTCCTGGGCAACCGCGTCCTTATCAGCGGCCAGGCGATAACCTTTTTCATCGGTGAAATTTCTCTTTAATTCGACACCCTTAATATTCTCCACCGGATTTCTCTTGCTCTCGATTCGGTGAATGAATATTTTGCGGTTGGAAATATAAGCATCCCATATTCGGGACATTGTCTTTAGGGAGGTATTGATGTTCAAGCTATCATTCATTTCAAAAATAATATATTCAGGGATGGCATTGGTTTTGGTTTCGGCTCCGATGCTATTTTCGCAGGATAAAATCGGCGCCTGGGACGGGGCCTTCCCGACCAATTCGGCCCGTGCCATTTCAATGGGAGTATGCTCTATTAATCTGATCGACGAAGAATCCGCTTTGAACAACCCCGGCGCGCTGGGAGTTTTTCATCTTACCAAACTGGCCTCCTTTTCTTTCCCCAATAGCACCAAACTCTTACCCGATATTGAAGATAAATTCCGTTTTCGCTCATTCACAGGCAGTATTCGTATTCCTTTGATCAGCAGGACTCGAAATGCCCGGCATAAAATTGGCTTTTCTCTGGCTCTGGCTTACTCGGAAAGAACGGTGCAGGATGAATTATATGCCGTATCCTATGAATATCCGCCCATTCCGGTTAAATTTTCCTATCACACGACATTCTATACAGCCGCCGCGGCCATTGATTTTAGTCAATTCCGTATCGGCGGTGGATATTCCTATAAAGTTCTTAATGCTGAAAACATTTTTGACGGCGTGTTGCTTGAAGATTCAGTTGAATACTATGTCCACGACATCGGTTTCATTGTCCAGTGGTTGCCGCAAGGGACGGACAATGAAACCCAGACGCCGTCAGATAAATACCAATTGAGATTTGCGCCATCGCTGGCTTATGTCGTTTCCAATATAGGGCATGATTATAACAGGTACAATGACAAACTAAAATCCTTGGGTGTATCGCTGGCTCTGGCCGTGAACCGGAGCAATTTCACGCTCCTGACTCTAAACCCGATGTTTCAAATTGATTATGTAAAGAATTTATCAATGAAAGGATCGTCGGATGATAACAATGAAAATCTGAGACACTGGGGTATTGAGTTGGGTCTATTCGATATTCTGTACGGGCGAATCGGAAATCGCGATATTGATGACGAACCCGAGGCGACAAACACCTGGGGTTTTGGAGTGTCTCTTAAAGGAGTGATTGAAAGATTTTACTCCGGATCCGATGTGAATCAAAAATGGGGAGCCGGATTTTTGCGGAATCTCGATTTCCGCTATGATTACGGTCGCGCCACCCCCTGGACCGGTCTTGCTATCAGTTACATGAAACTATCGGTATCAATATAGGACAATGCGGGATATGAATTGCGGAGGCTCTAATATTTCTTGAAAGGAGACAAATATGCGGCACATTTTGACATTCGCTCTTTTTCTATTTATCGCAATGAACGTAATGGGTGCCGAAAGCGGAAAGTCCGGTATACCCCTGCGCCCGGTCCACACCTTCTCCATCATCTGCTATGACAGCGCCACCGGCGAATTCGGGGCGGCCGTACAATCGCATTATTTCAAAGTCGCCGATGTCATCTGGTTGGAACCGGGGATCGGCGCCGTGGCGACCCAATCGCTGGTTGATTTCGCCTATGGCCCGCTCGGTCTGGATATGATGAAAAACGGCAAATCGGCCAGACAGGCCCTCGCCGGGCTTCTGGCCAGCGATTCCAACAATGCCGTGCGGCAGGTGGCGATGATCGATAAAGACGGCGTCATCGCGACCCATACCGGAAGTAAATGTATCGCCGAGGCGGGACATTTAATCGGCAAAAATTATTCGGTGCAGGCCAACTTGATGCTCAAGAACACCGTCTGGGGCGCCATGGCCAAGGCTTTCGAATCGACCGCCGGCGATCTTGCCGATAAAATGATGGCGGCGTTGGAAGCGGCGCAGGCTGAGGGAGGCGATATCC
>CALMKK010000133.1 GCA_937867135.1 uncultured candidate division Zixibacteria bacterium | reverse complement strand
CGGCGTCATTACCCAGCTCGGCTTTCAGAATACGAAGGTTCTCGGTAGCGGTAGGGAAGGCTCGCCGCCGGATTTCCGCCCCGACCGCCTCAATGAATCCCGCCCCGCCATCTATTATACCGCCCCCGAAGATTATCGCTTCGGGGTTAAATAAATTGATAACACCCGATAGTCCCGCGCCCAGAATCGTGGCCGTTTCCTCAATAACTTCCAGAGCCGATTTATCACCCTTTTTGGCCGCCGCGAATAATTTCTTGATATTCAGATTCTGGATATCGTTATTCAAGACATCACCAAAAATCTCTCCCAGCCCTCCCTTCAGTTTTTCACGAACCCGTTCCAGCATAGCCTGCGAGGAGCAATAAGCCTCCAAGCATCCCTGATTGCCACATCGGCAAGGGCGCCCATCATACCGGATTACAATATGCCCGATTTCTCCGGCCGAGAAACTGCTCCCGCGCCAGAGGCTCTTGTCGAATATTATGCCGCCGCCGATACCGGTGCCGACGGTCACACAGACCGAGGAACTGAATCTTTGAGCGGCCCCGAAGCGGAGTTCCGCCAGCGCCATCGCGTTGGCGTCATTGTCGACATAAACCGGCAAATTCAAATGTTCTTTTAAATGCGACCCGATTTCGGTTCCTACCCAATCCGGAATATTGGGGCACTTTCCCCTGACCGTGCCGGTTCGATTATCAATGGTGCCGGGAGAACCGACCCCCAGCCAATTGACATTTAGTTCCTCTTCAGCCGCCCGGAAAAGGAGGCTTTCGGCGATATTGGTTATCAAATGCAAGAGCGGAACCGCCCCTTTTTCAACCAGGGCCGGGCGCTGGTCGCGATAAATTATTTTCCCCGTCGAATCAAACAGCCCGAATTTAATATTGGAACCGCCGATATCTATGCCGGCATAGTGCTCGAGATTTTTCATTTCACCCAATTTTGCAATATTTCCAAGATTGAATCAACAAAGATTTTCTAAATTTTGGAGTTATATGCCTCCACGCCGCGCCGTAGCAGGTTCATTGCATCTTTAAGATCTTCCGCTTTAAGAACATAGGCAATACGGCATTCATTCTGGCCCCGGCCGGGCGAGGCGTAAAATCCGGGGCCGGGCGCCACCATGACCGTTTTCCCCTCATAACTGAAATCGGTCAGCAGAAACGACGCAAACTTCTCGGCATCGTCAATCGGAAGTTTCGCCATAATATAGAATGCTCCGCCAGGATTAAGGCAAACCGTTCCGGGAATCTTCATTAATCCTTCATAAACGGTATCACGCCGAAGACGATACTCATCGGTGACCTGCTTGAAATAATCGTCCCCCAGATCATAGGCCGCCGTCGCTCCCACCTGCTCCAGAGTCGGCGAGCAGAGACGGGCCTGTCCGAGGTGTAACCCGGCCTTATAAATTTCGCGATTTCTTGTCACCAGGTTGCCCACCCGGGCGCCGCAAGCTGAGAACCGTTTGCTGATAGAATCCAGCATTATCGCCCTATCGTCGATTCCCTTCAGGGACATAATGCTGATATGATTCCCCTCATAAATAAACTCGCGATAGACCTCATCGGCCATCAAGAAAAGGTTATGCTTGATAGCCAAATTCCTTAACCGTTCCAACTCCGCGGCAGTGTACACTGTCCCGGTCGGATTATTTGGATTACAATACAGAATCCCCCTGGTCCGGAGCGTCATTGCCGTCTGAATTGTCGCATCGGGCGGGATATGAAATCCGTCCTCGGCATGAGTCGTAATCGGAACCAGTTTTATCCCGGCTTGGACCGCAAAACCGTTGTAATTGGTGTAAAACGGCTCAAATACGATTATCTCGTCACCCGGCTCACAAACGATTGTCATGGCAAATATGATTGCTTCAGAACCGCCGGTCGTAACGATTATCTCCTCTGGCTTAATGTCCAGACCCCGTCTCTGGTAATACTTGGAAAGCTTTTCCAGATATTCAGCCATGCCCTGGGAATTTCCATAGGCCAGAACTTTGTTGGCGTAATTTTTTACCGCTTGCCAGAAAACCGGGGGAGTCTCAATATCCGGTTGGCCAATATTGAGATGGTAAATTTTTATCCCTCTTTTTTTGGCCTGATCGGCCAGCGGTATCAATTTTCTGATAGGGGAGGGGGGGACCGCCTGACCGCGCCTGGATATCGATATATTTTTTCCGATTTCGGACTCGATGGA
>CALMKK010000132.1 GCA_937867135.1 uncultured candidate division Zixibacteria bacterium | reverse complement strand
TTCAGTCGCCGCCGCCCTGAATCAGACCAGCACCATTTTTATATTTGTTTTCGCATATTTCTTTCTCAAAGAGCGATTTAACGCCCGCAAAATCCTGGGCTTGGCTTTGGGCGTGACTGGCACAATTCTGGTCATGTTTGGCTAACTATAAATTATTCATTGACTTACCCAGATTTCTCACCAATTCCTCACTGCTGATAGCAATATTAATTATATTAATATTATTACTTTATTATATTAATTATATTGATAATTACTGCAACATATATTAATTTATACCGTAAATAGAGTGTAAATATTAATTAAAGGAGTAGAGATGCCACAAGACTGGCAGGAATTGACCAAATTGACGGAAGGCAAGCCGATCATAATCGAGCGAATCCGTCTTACCCATAAAGATATTGTTATTGAGGGGGATTTTGAACTTCCGCCATTGGCCAGACTGGCCCCGGATGACCAGATTTTTGTAGCGGCTTTTGTTCGAACCCACGGCTCAATCAAAGAGATGGAGCAGTTGTTCGGGGTCAGTTATCCGACCATAAAAGGACGGCTTAACCGTATTGGCGAGCAGTTGAATTTTGTCAATATCCAGGCCGCTCCGGCCGCTCCGAAAAACGAAATCCTGGACCGTCTCGAAAAAGGGGAAATATCGGCCAAAGAAGCCGTAGAAATATTGAAAAATAAAAAAGGAGGAAAAAATGTATGAAGAACGCCGTCGTATTTTGGAAATGGTCGCTTCCGGAAAAATTACTTCCGACGAAGCCGAGGAACTTCTTGATGCCCTGGGCGCCGAACATGACAGTGACGCTGACGAGCGGGATGATGACACCGAATCAGAGTCTTTCGGGCCCGACCGAGATAACGATTCTGAGCCTGGACCGAATCCGCGTTTTCTGAAAATTCTGGTGATTCCCGGCGTCCACGGTCATGGTCATTCCGGCGGTGAAATTGTGAAAATTCGAATCCCACTGGCATTAATGCGAGCCGGGATGAAGATGTCGTCGCTCATTCCTGAGCAGGCCCGGGAAAAAATCGACGCCGCCTTCAGAGAGAAGGGGATAAATTTCAATATCGCAAACATGAAACCGGAGCAATTCGATGAATTCATAACCGGACTCAAAGATTTCAAAATTAAGATAATTGACGGAGACCAAATAGTTCGGATCTCGTGCGAATAGGGCATATTCGGCTCTGTCATACCTCGCAAAGGGACACTCTCCAACCCGCCGTGGTTCGGGAGTGTTTTTTATTCGGAGAGTCTCAAATATTCGCTTCTGAGCATGAAGGAACGGGAATCGATGGCACGATCTACCGCCAGGATACCGTCAAGATGATCGCACTCGTGCTGCAGCAATTCCGACATATCGCCCTCCAATTTCAAGGCCGACGGGTTCCAATCCCGATCCCGATATTCAATCTCCGCTCGTCGGAATCTCCGAACCCTGACCATAAGATCCGGGAAAGACATGCAATTATCCCATATCTCCATAGTCTCATAATCGGGAAAACGGAGAATCGGATTGATAAAAGCAACGGGTCGTTCTGTCAGCAGATATACAAGCCGTTTCTTTATCCCTATCTGGGGAGCGGCAATGGCCCGCCCGAAGCCATATTTGCGACGGAACTCAAGAACGGTATCATGCAAATCGGCGACAATTGTATTTATTTCGGGCCATTCATCCGGATTGATTTCATCGGCGATATCATACAGACGGCTATTTCCCAGAAGTAAGATTTCTCTCGCCGGCATCTATTTTTTAATCCCGATTAGAAGAGGGTATTTTTCGAGCGAAGCGGAATCGGGCCGTTTCGACAGAATCAACTCGCCGGCCGTAACTTCAAACCCGATTTCTTGCATCGCCGCCATCCATTGTTTCACCGGGAACATTCCCAGAATATGGCGGTCGGTCTGAATATCCAGGAACCCTTCGCGGCGAATCAGATAAAGATAAGTGCATTCATAGGTTTCATCATTCGGATCGGGATCATAATTATTTTCGATATAGGTAATCTCAATATTGTCCTTCCGGAAAAATTGCACCTCGGTTCGATTTTGAATAAAATGTTCCGGCCATTCTTCGACATAGGTGACCAGGAGGCCCCTTTTTTTCAGGTGTACATATGCCGTCAAAAAGGCGGCCCTCAGTTCTTCCAGGCTTTCCATATGCACGGATGAATCATGAATAACGGCGGCATCGAATTCCCGATTCAGACGAGCCACCCGCATATCATTAAGAAGATACTCGACTTCGGGATTGAGTCTTTTGGCCAGAAGAAGCATTTCGGGATTCATATCAAACCCCGTAATCGCGAAGGCTCTTTTAAGGATAGAATCGAGGTGCCCGCCGCCGCATCCGAGATTGAGAAGCGATCCCGTATCGGGAGCAATTTCTTTGATCTTTCGAATAAAGAATTCTCCCTCCTCGAGATAAGTATCAGGCGGCGAAATAATCGGCCAGAGCCAGGAAAGGTCCTTATAAAGACGCATCGTCTCATGGGAACCTAATTTCAGTTTCATTGATGGAGGCCGCCGTTTCTTTCGGTCCGATCGCTCGTCCGACTCTATTTCGCTGTTGTTTTACCCGCTTTCAAAGATTTCTTTTTCGGCCCGCCGAACCGCCGTATTCCCGGGCCGGCCCGCCTGATGCAATCATCGCGGGTACCAACCTGAATATTGGCCAATTTCTTCTCGAAATCTTTCACTATCATTCTATTGGCCCGCCGTATTATCTCATGCCCCTCCGCTTCGAGAAGCATTTTGCTCCTGGTTTTGCCCCCGGGATATTTGGGATTCAACTCGCCATCGGCTTTGAGAGTCCGCCAGTAGGGAGTAATTCTCTTTTTTCCTTCGGCCGCATCTTCCTCGGCGGCGTGAGCCGCAATCCAGGCAAACAGGCCGGTGGTTATCGGACAACTGATAGTGGTACCGTGCCGGGCGGCCAGGGTTTCGCGGATTTTGCCGATCGTGGTAATTTTGCCTTTGGGGACGATTTTCATTAAAGCATCGACCTGTTTCGGCGAGGGAATGTACATCGTCCCCCGTCCCCAGCGCCGCGCCAATTTATCATCGATAGCGACAATCTTGGGCAGGCCCTTGCTTTCGGCCAGCTTTTCCCGCCAGGTTTTTTTCATAATCATATATTACTCCCCGTGACCTTAGGTAATTTACTCACTTTTTTTCGGCTCCACCATAACCATTTTCTCCCGCTCCACTGTCACCAGCCCCGGCTTGGCGTTGCGCGGTTTACGAACATAACGGCGCTCGGTGTATATCACCGGAACCGTTTTGGAGTTGCGGGCCTTGGAATGATACGCCGCAACCGCCGCCGTCTCAGCAATTTCATTTTTCGACGGTTTAAAATTTTTATCCGGAAATTTCAAGACTACATGCGACCCCGGGCATTGCGCGGCATGAAACCATAGCTCATACGGTTTGGCGTGCCCAAAGGTGGTGGTATCGTTATCGATGCCGTCACGGCCGATGAAGATGGTGACACCGGTCGAGAGAGTGTGCGGGCGGTACGGCAAGCGCGGTGCTATTTCCCGCCGAGCAGCTTCCTTCGGTAATAATTCCATTATTTCGGCGGCGTATTTCTGCGAAGCGCGGTCGTAGTCATTTTCCAAATCCGACAATAATTCCCGAGCCGCTGTCAATTCCTTCCGGGCGATTTCGAGCCGTCGTTCCAGGAGCGTCAGGGAATCCTTTCCCTTGCGGTATTTTTTGAAGTACTCATCGGCATTTTCAGAGGCATTCAGGGCCGGATTAAGCGGAATTTTGATCTTACCGCCATTGGTGCCGTAAATATCGTGCAGTTCGATTGTTTTCATGCCCCTTTTAATTGAAGACAAGTTTATTTTCAAGAGCTCCGCATATTTCTTATAGCATTCGGAACGGTCGGCGCCGGCCAGATCCTGCTCTATATTTATTACTTTCTTTTCCAATTTCTGCACGTGACGAGCCGCGGTATCAAGCACCTTTTGTTTGTCGGAAAATTCGACTTTGGTTTCTCTATTGTCTCGCATCGCCGTATAGACCGCCAGCGAGAGGGACTTAAACTTCTGAAAGTCGGCTTCCGCAGTATTCAATTTGAACGGATAGGCGCGGCGCCCGCCGGGAAGAGAATATAAATAACCGGGATGATATTCATTGAATCGCGAGACGCTATTGACAATCTCTTGATGAAGTTCCGCCATAGTCGATTCATGAGTCTCGGCCGCGTTTGAATCGCGCCTCAGTCCGAGCCGGGTAATGATATCATCGGTCATGAATTCATCAAAGCCGCCGATATTTTTCCGCAGGAATTGCTCCAATGTCAGAGAAATATCCGATATTAACGCCGCCCTGAATTCATCGAATGTCATCAAGAGCGGGTTCAATTTATCCAGCGACGCCGGCGGGATATAGCTGTCGGATGGCTGATATTTCTTGTGACGCAAAGTAGCGATGATAATATCCTTAGGGCCGACCAGCCAGATATTACCGTTGGGGCCGATAGCTTCAATAATGACGCCGAAAGATTTATCTTCTTTTTCAATATCGATCCGGAAAATGCGGTCAAGACCGAATTGATGAATTGCTTTGACAACGCCATTATTAACTGCCTGGAAAAAGGGCCATGGTTTTTCGTCGGTCTTAATTTCAACTTTGCCGCGCGGAAGGAGAAACGCCCCGAATCCGACCGGGTGGTAGGCAAACCCCAGAGCCAGAGTCTCTTCTTTGGTTTTAAACAGGATATAGGCCCCCCGTTCTTTCTTGTAAAACTCGGATCCGGACATAGTGGAGCCAATAATTCTATCTTTTAATTCGCGGACCAGGGCATATATGTGTAGAGCGGTTTGCATATTGGCAATATAAGCATTTTAAAGCGTAGTTCAAAATACCCAATAATCGTCTTGCCCGGATCAAAGATCGGTAATTACCGGTATTTTGAAAGAAGGTGTCAGGATCAATCCCGATACCCTGGATCTTACGCCGCTTGCCCCATAAGCGGATTACTATTAGAGCTTACTTTTTTTCGTATTTTGCCATGCCCTCTTTGTAAAGGTTGCCGCCGTGGCAATCGAGAGCGACTATCGCCGGAAAATCTTTTACGGTCAGCTTGCGAATTGCTTCGGCGCCCAGTTCTTCATAGGCGATCAATTCATTTTTGATAATCGCTTTGGCGATCAGGGCACCGGCGCCGCCGGTGGCGGCAAAATAAACGGCCTTCTTTTCCCTAATTTTGGCGACCACTTCCGGCCCCATTTCCCCTTTGCCGATCATCCCTTTCAAACCTACTTCAATAAGGCGCGGGGAGTAGGCATTCATTCGGGTCGATGTCGTCGGACCGACCGAGCCGATTACCTGACCGGGCTTGGTGGGGGTCGGGCCGGCAAAATAAATTATCTGGCCCTTGACGTCGAAAGGAAGTTTTTCGCCTTTATCGAGCAATTCGACCATTCTCTTATGGGCGGCATCGCGAGCGGTATATATTTCCCCGGTGATAAGAATATCATCGCCGACCTTCAGGCTCATTACGGCCTCATCGGTCAGAGGGGTCTTAATCGATTTTTTCTGTGTCATAATCTATCTCCAGTTCCTTTTTTACAATTTATAAAATCACTTCTTTGTGTCGGGCGGCATGGCATTGAGTGTTGACCGCTACCGGCAGGCTGGCGATGTGGCACGGGAAGACTTCGACATGCACATCGAGGGCCGTGGTAGTCCCGCCCAAACCCTGCGGGCCGATTCCGAGTTTATTTATCTTTTCCAGAAGCTCCAATTCGAGATCGGCATAAAACTTATCGGGGTTGCGATTGCCGACTTCGCGAAGAAGCGATTTTTTCGCCAGATAGGCGCATTTTTCAAAAGTCCCGCCGATACCGACACCGACAATAATGGGCGGGCAGGGATTGCCGCCGGAGCGGCGCACCCGGTCGATCACAAAATCCTTCACTCCCTGGATGCCGTCGGATGGTTTCAACATTTTAACTTCGGACATATTCTCGGAGCCGCCGCCTTTGGGGGCTATTGTTATTTTCAATTTATCGCCGGGAACGATGTCGGTATGAATTACAGCGGGAGTGTTGTCGCCGGTATTTTTGCGCGACAGCGGATCGGCCACGATTGATTTTCTCAGGTAGCCGTCCTTGTAACCCCGGCGGACCCCTTCATTGAGGGCATCATACAGATCCCCGCCGACAATTTGCACCTCCTGCCCCAGTTGCACAAACAGGACGGCAAAGCCGGTATCCTGGCACATCGGCGCCATTTCGGTGCGGGCGATACGGGCGTTATCCAGAACCTGATCCAGGATTCCCCGTCCGACCGGAGATTCTTCGACCCGGCGGGCATTTTCCATGGCTTCCACTACATCATGTCCCAGATCAAAGGAGGCATCGATCGAAATTTTCTTCACCGCCTCTATGATGGCATCGGTACTAATTTGACGCATATTAAATCTCCAAAGAACTCAATTATGAAAATTACATTATCAATAGATTTATACACCGGATTTATTCATTTGCTTATACAATTGACGTACCCGCTCCATTCTTTTTTGGAGGGCGGGGTGGTCATAAAACCAGAATTCAATCAACGCCGGCGGCTTGGGGTCGGAGAGATTGAAAACCGATAATTTATCGAACGCCGTGGCGGCCTCATCACCGGTTGTCCCGGATATTTCCAGCCCGAATTTGTCGGATTGATATTCCATAAGGCGGCTGGCCCCGTTATTTATCGGCTGAGCAACAAATAAAAAGACGGTAATGAAAAGCATAAGCAAGGGAAAACCGGCCATATCGCCGAGACGACTGAAGCCGAATCGGCGGCTGTTTTTTCGGATGATGCCCGGCAGGATTTTATCCGCCAAGTAGCCGGCCAGGGTAATCAGAAAAATGGCAAGAAGCAAACCATACCAGATATGATTCATTACATAATGTCCGATTTCATGCCCCATAATGAATTTCAATTCATCAATCGTAAAATTGTTGACGGCGGTATCATACAAAACGATACGTTTGGTGCCGAACATCCCGGTAAAATAGGCGTTAACCTTGGACGACTGCTTGGAGGCATTGACTTCATAAACGTCGGGATTGTGAATCCCAGCCTTTTCCGCCAGCGCCACCATCTGATTTCGCAATTCGATATTATTGATCGGCTCGAATTTGTTGAACATCGGTGAGATCAATACCGGCCAGATAATTATCACAAAAACCATGAACGGGACGGCGCCGATAGCAAAATAGAGCCACCACCGTCTGAAGCGGTTAATCAACCAGTAAAGAATCAAAATTATGAAAAATCCAAACACGAAACCGACCGCGAGCGATTTGAGATTGTCGCCCAGCCATTCCCCGAACGATTGATTGGAAAAGCCGTACTGGTGCTCGACCATGAAATTGCGGTAGTAATCCGGTATAAAATTTAGCAGAAAGAGAGCAATCGATAAAAAGAGAAAATAGAAAAGGTAAATAAAAAATTTCTTATGGGATATTTTCTGGGCCCAATCGCGGAATTTGCCGGACAGGCCGGTATATAGAATAATCAGAAAAACGGCGACGCTTATGAAAAATTCAGCGAACCGCCAGACATTATTGAAACGGGAGTACGCAATCAGTTGGGCCTTTCGCTCCGGCGGAATAGGATAGACAAAATTGGAGCCGGATTCCGGCGTAACCGTTCCGGCGGAAGATACGCTGTCGGTTGCCGGTGCCAAGGGCCGATTGCCCGATATTTGAACCGATTCGGCGGTAATTGCCGAGACAGGGATAAATAAGATTATCAGGATTACAGGAATCCATGCCAGCTTCATATCATTTCTCCCATTTTGTAATTATGCGATAATAGCCAAACCGAGCCATAAAGTCAATAATGCGGCAGATATGAGTTTGCGCTTAAATCCCGTAGATAATATTTGGAGAAATTTCGGACTGATATATATTGGCCTATGCCTTTTTTGGGAGAATTAGCCGCTTTATCGACCGCCATACTCTGGTCGTTGACGTCGCTATTTTTCACGTCGGCCAGCCGGAGGATTGGATCTTATTGGTTAAATAAAATCAGGATACTATTCGCTGTCTTCCTCCTGGGAGGCACTCTCCTTTTGACGACCGGGCATCTGCTGCCGCCGGAGATATCATCGAAATCATATATCCTTTTAATTCTGAGCGGCATAATCGGCCTGTCTTTGGGAGACGCCTGTCTGTTTCAAGCATATGTGCTGATCGGGCCGAGACTATCTCTGCTCATCTTTACCGTTTGGCCCATAATGGCCGCCGCCATCGCCTGGCTTTTTTTATCGGAAAAATTGGGATTATTGGCCGTAATCGGCATTTTCATTACGGTGGCCGGAATGGTCTGGGTGACGGTCGAAAGGAACACCGATGGAAATCAAAAATCGCACCACGAACGAAAAAAAATGAAGTTGGGCATTGTCCTGGCGCTGGGCGGCGCCGCCGGTCAGGCGATTGGATTAGTATTGGCCAAGGGCGGGATGGGGGAGACACTTCCGCCTCTTCCGGCGACCTTCATTCGGATGCTGGCGGCGGTGATTGCGATCTGGCTATTCGGGATTGTACGGGGCGATTTGCGGGAAGCTAAGGCGAAGTTATCCGATAAGCGGGCCATGCTGCTGGCCTTCGGCGGCGCCATCGTGGGGCCGTTCTTGGGAGTATGGATGTCATTGGTGGCAGTGCAGCATACCAATACCGGGGTGGCGGCGGCGATCATGTCGACCGTACCGGTCTTGGTCATTCCCCTTGTGATTATTTTCTATAAAGAGAAAGTGTCGATGCGGGCAATGCTGGGCGCGGTGATTACCGCCGGCGGCGTGGCGTTGTTGTTTCTGAAATAGCAGATCCATACTAAACTCATATCTGTAATTGCGAGGAACGCCGAATTACAGGTCGCAATGACGCAAAATCCAAAAAAAATCCGCGTCCTTTAAAGACGCGGATTCATATTTGACCATGCCGAACCGGCTATTCGAGAATCGAAACGATCTTCCGATCGCGACCTTTACGTTCGAACTTAATCACGCCGGTAATTTTGGCAAAGAGGGTATCATCTTTGCCGCGTCCGACATTGAGCCCCGGCAAAATTTTCGTTCCGCGTTGCCGCACTATGATAGTCCCGGCCGGAACCGCTTCGCCGCCATAGGCTTTGGTACCCAAGCGCTGGCCTTTGCTGTCGCGGCCGTTGCGCGAAGAACCGACACCTTTTTTATGAGCCATCACCCACTCCTATATCAATAAATTTATTTTCAAATCGCCAAACCCGGATCGCCGGGAAGACCTTCATTATAACATTAAATCCCGGAAAATCAAGCCTTTTTTGAGATCGCTAAAGCGGCGGCTATTTCGCTTCCGTCATTTTCCTTACGACCGAGGTGACCATTTTTCTGGGCGTTAATTTGATGGAAACGGCCAGAAGGCGATTCCGTTTGCCATGAATTGCCACCGTCTTTCCTTTCATCATGGCATTATACCCGAATTCAGCCACTTCTTTGGCAGTCGGGAGCTTCTTATCCTTAAATAGCCCGGATCGTTCGGCCAGTGCGGCGGTTTCGAAGCCGCTGGCGCTGGGCCCCGGGCAGAGCGCGGTTACAGTCACGCCGGACCCTTTCAATTCGTTCGCAATTGCTTCGGAAAAATGAAGGACATAAGCTTTGGTGGCAAAGTACACCGCCCAAAACGGTCCCGGCTGAAAAGCGGCGGTGGAGGCGACATTCATGATTCGACCCTTTTTTCTCTCCAGCATCGGAGGGAGGAATAATTTGGTCAGATGGGTAAGGGCCTTAATATTGAGGTCCATCATTTTCTCTTCTTTGATCCAGTCGGTTCGGTAAAACAGCCCGAAATCGCCGAACCCGGCATTGTTGATCAGAAAATCGACCTCAATCCCTTCCGCCTTGACCTGCTCGAAAATTTCTTTCGCGGCATTTTTTTCTGCAAGGTCCCGGGTGATTGATTTCACTTTTATGCCGTATTCAGACTCGAGCGACTTTTTCAATTCCAAGAGCTTTTCGCCGCTTCTGGCCACCAGAACCAGATCGGCATGATTCCGCGCGAAAATTTTGGCCAGTTCCATCCCGATACCGCCTGACGCTCCGGTTATCAGTGCCGTCGATTTCATAGAACTCTCCTTTCCCCCGATTATGGATAATTCATCATAGAGTTAAATTACTTGTCGAGCAAATAAAAAAGTTGCGGAAACCGTGTGCGATTTCTGGCATCAAGCTCTGCAATCCCGGAATATATTTTGATTCGGATACTATTTAATTATCGCAAGTTTGAACCGGCGAGTCACATCAGGAGTACCATTATCAAAGCCGACTTTGCAGAGAGCGAGATAAACACCGGGGGCCACAGTAATCCCTTTACCGTTATCCAGTCTCCATTCAGCTTTCCAGGTTTGGGTTCCGAATATCGGATTGATACCCCAGAAACTGAAACTCAATTCCCGTACCTTGTTCCCGGCAATATCGAATATGGTCACATTCAAGGTTGCCACATGTGCTTCCGGAACCTGTCCTTGTATCTGAAAATTGACCGACGAAATCCCCGCCGTCACAGGATTTGGATATGGAGCGTTGATTCTCACAAAAAATGATGAATCGGGGGTGTACGGGCCTGCGGTATCGGAGACAGCATAGCCGAATCCATATTTTTCAATAGCATTGTATGGGTGGGCATCGGGATTGGTGCTTACAAGGCTGAAAATACTGTAAAGCCGATAATTATCCAAGGTCGGCCACGACTCGGATATAGCGGTCGGCGGCCGCTGATATATCATTTTAATCTGAAATGGGTCAGTTCTACCAATTGGCTCCATGGCGGTTCCCAGGTTCCATTCCAGGTCAAGGCCCGCAATGGAGATTCCGAAAAAGGCCATTGATATGGAATCAGGGATAGCAAAAATGTTATTGAAAGCAATGTAGTTGGCCCCCAGATTTTCCGGTACGCGATTCCTGAAGAACGTCATTTTCTGGGGAGTAATTCCGGGAACCGAGTCCGGCCAGGGCCAGCTCATCAAAACCGGGACAGAATCGTGGGTGATAAATACTTCATCGGGAATCTCCGGATAATTGGCGGCTTCCTCGAATTTAAGACTGTCAGGGGCGCGAGCCGCACGGCTTCCGGTAAATAAATTCCAGACGGCAAACTCCGCAAAAGCTTCGCGCAGATGATATGTTTCATATGAAAATTCCGAGATGGCGCTGTCGGCGGCCCGCAGGAAATTTGGTCCGACGCCGAAATCGCGGCATTTTTCCCAGATATCGCGGACAATCGCGGTATCCCACTTTTGGGTCAAGTACAAAGGGAAAAGCATCGAAGCGTAAGGATGGTAGCCAAGACCGGCACTGAAGTCCAAAAGCGATACCCAGGGATTGTCGTAAAAAGCCGGCAAGTAGCCATAGTAATCATTGATATCGTCATAGGTCATTTCCTCCATCCAGGTTGAGGACATCTCCTGCCAGTATAATTTCATATCGTATGATGGCCCGTCATATTCGCTATAGTCCATCCCATACTGAATGGCATGGAAAAACTCATGGGCGATAGTCACGCGGGCGGCGTCCAGCGGCCGATTCAAATATGGCGCAAAATTGTACAAATTGTCTATTTCCACGAATGAGGCCCTCCGCTGTCCATCGATAATCGAATCGGGCGGTGTCTGACCGTAAATCCCGGATCGCATTTTGCGTATATATATGTCATAGCGTGGTCCATCCCCCTCGGGATAAAATCCGTCGGATGGCGGGGCCGGATATCCCAGATGATTTACCTCAAATTCCCAGATCGAGTCGGCAATCTGAGCGACTTTGAAAACATAGACCGGAATCGTTGTAACGTCGACCGTAGTGTCGACATCGGGCTGATAGACAGCATCAATATCGGTCAAAGCATAGTGGATCAGGAAATATCCGGCCGGCGAATTGTATGAGTAGGGCAATTCCGGGCGGGCAAACAGCTCGGTAATCCGCGTCTTATACGGCTCCCTCATATCAGCGGCATTGGTAATTGCTTCAAAAGCCAACGATGTCCCGCAATGGGGAAAAGGGCGGATACTGTCATAGGACGCCGGTCGCGGGCCGTTGCCGTAAATGAACTCAAGGCGGCTCATCAAGTCCTGCTGGTATGTTTCGGACAGGGGCGATGAATGAGCGTATGTTAGCAATAAGAGAAGGATCGATTGAAAGATTATGAAAGTCTTCATGGGAGTCCTCACAGCATAATCCCGTTTATTTCATATTTTCATCGATAACTCTTCTTCTATATAGAAACTCCTTTGCTACGGCGGTAAATGAATATTTAAGATATTGATTGAAAAGACATAGGTACCATAATCATTCCCGTATTTTTAATATAGCCCCAGCGGCTGAAATGTCAATTCAAAAATATAGGATTTCAGTGCCGCAAAAAAATCCCGCCCACTCTTTCGAATGGACGGGACTGAAATGAAAATACCAAATCTTTACTTGGCGACTTTCTCCGTTTTGCCGTTCGTGGTCACCGGGCGATCGTTGAAAGTGAACAGCAACCGTTCCTCATCGGCGCCGATATTCAAATTGCAGTCACCGGCGTACTGGCCGCGCAGCAACTCCTCGGCGAGAGGGTCTTCCAGAAACTTCTGGATGGCCCGCCGTAGCGGCCGCGCTCCGAGCATCGGCTCATAACCTTTATGCGCCAGAAATTCCCGGGCCGGGTCGGTCAGAATGAAACTTATGCCTTTTTCCGCCAGACGCTTCGCCACATCGGCCACCAGGATATCGACAATCTGCTTGATATGGTCGATATCGAGCGAATGGAAAATGACCACTTCGTCGATACGATTGAGAAGTTCGGGATTGAAAAGCTTCTTCAGCTCTTCGGTCACTTTCTTCTTCATCGATTCATGCGATGAATCTTCCTGCTCGCCGCCGAAGCCGAGCGTCTTATTTTCTCTAATCCGTCTCGTCCCGATGTTCGAGGTCATGATGACCACGGTATTGCGAAAATCAACTCTGCGGCCGAAAGAATCGGTCAGAGATCCGTCATCCATCAATTGCAAAAGGATGTTGAAAACATCGGGGTGCGCTTTTTCAATTTCGTCAAGCAATACCACCGAGTACGGACGGCGCCGGACTTTCTCGGTCAACTGCCCGCCCTCTTCATAGCCGACATATCCGGGAGGGGCGCCGATCAACCGTGACACGGCGAATTTTTCCATATATTCCGACATATCGATGCGGATGAGCGACTCCGAGTCCTCGAAAAGAAACTCCGCCAGGGCACGGGCCAATTCCGTTTTGCCGACACCGGTCGGCCCGAGGAAAATGAATGACCCGATCGGCCGCCGTGGATCGCCCAATCCGGCGCGGGCCCGTCGAATGGCGCGGGTGATACTGGTGATGGCATCATCCTGCCCGATAATCCGCTTTTTGAGCTCATCTTCCATTCGGAGGAGCCGTTTGGATTCCTTTTCTTCAAGACGAAAGAGGGGAATTCCGGTCATCTTGGAGACGACCGCCGCGATATCTTCATCGTTCAACACCACGCGCTGTTTATCGCGCTGCTCTTCCCATTCTTTCTTCATTTCCTGAAGTTTCTCTTTTTTGAATTTCAGTTCATCGCGAAGTTGCGCGGCCCGTTCAAAAGCCTGATTCTTAACGGCTTTCTCTTTTTCTTCCTGCAAACGGGTAATTTCATTTTCGATTTCATTGAATTCGTTGGGCTTGGCAAAAGTCGCCAGGTGGGCCCGCGAACCGGCCTCATCGATCACATCCAGCGCCTTATCCGGCTGGAATTTCCCGCTGATATACCGATTGGACAGTTTCACCGAGGCTTCTACCGCCTCATCGGATATTACAATGCGATGATGCTCTTCGTACTTCTGGCGGAGACCCTTCAAAATCTTGACAGTATTCTCGGTTGACGGCTGTTCCACCATAACGGTCTGGAAGCGACGATCAAGGGCGCCGTCCTTTTCGATGTACTTCCGATATTCATTCAGAGTGGTTGCACCGATACACTGCAATTCACCGCGGGAAAGCGCCGGCTTGAAAATATTGCTAGCATCGAGGGAACCCTCGGCTCCGCCCGCCCCGACAATAGTATGTAACTCATCGATGAAAATGATGACATCTTTGGAATTGATAATTTCCTGCATGACCGCCTTGAGACGCTCTTCGAACTGGCCGCGATATTTAGTTCCGGCGACCAGTGAAGCCATATCGAGGGTTACCAGACGTTTATTTTCAAGAGTCTGAGGTACCTTGCCCTCGACAATTTTCTGCGCCAATCCTTCGGCAATGGCGGTCTTGCCTACGCCCGGCTCACCAATGAGAACGGGATTATTCTTTTTGCGTCGGGATAGAATCTGACTGACCCGCTCGATTTCATCCTCGCGTCCGATAATCGGATCGAGGCGTCCGCGACGAGCCAGTTCCGTCAGATCCCGACCGAAATGATCCAGGGCCGGGGTTTTAGATTTTTTCCGTTTCCGTTTGAACGAAGACGGTTTTCCGCTCTGGACATTTTTCAGTTCTTCATAGACTTCTTTGTAATCTATTTCATACATCGAAAGAACCTGCGCCGCCACTCCTTCTTCATCTTTCAAAAGAGCCAGGAGGATATGTTCGGTATCGATATCTTTCGATTTCAAAGCGCGGGCTTCCTGACCGGAAACTTCCAGGGTCTTCTTGGCCCGTGCGGTGAGGGGCAGATTCCCCATTGTCATCGTTCCGCCCGCCGGTTGCACGACCTCTTCAATGGAGGTCTTCAAATCCTGCACTTCCAGTCCCAGGTTGTTGATTATCTCAACCGCCCGCCCTTCACCCAGGCGAATTAACCCCAGCAGAAGATGCTCGGTCCCGATGTAATCGTGACGGAGCCGAGCCGCTTCATCCCTGGCATACTCAATCGCTTTACGGGCTAATTCTGTGAACATCTCATTCATGGTGTCACCATCCTATAATAAATATTTTTTCTCAATTTTGGCTCTGTTGCAATTTTGTCCTTACTATTTCTGCTCTAACAACGTCACGCCGGTCCGGGTTCATTTCTTCCGCAAGATATTTCTGAATATGGGCCGGTTGAGATAGCAGCAATATCTCATTAATAAGCGGAATATTAATAAAATCAATAATTCCCATAGCCACGCCGAGTCGAACCGCCGATAGCAGATTCATAACTTCTTCGGAGGTCAGCACCCGCGCAAATTTTAAAATGCCATAGGCCCGCCAGATTTTGTCCACGATCTGATTCGAAGCCTCATCCATAAGGCGTTGGCGCGCCGCCGCTTCATCCTCAATTATCGACTTCGCAACTCCCGTTATCATATCGAGAATTTCCTTTTCGGAGATGCCTAAAGTCGTTTGATTGGAAATCTGAAACAAATTTCCCAGAACATCGGTTCCCTCTCCATAAAAACCGCGAACCACCACCCCCATTTTTGTGATTTTTGAAATCACTTTTTCAATATCTTTGGTTATGACCAATCCGGGCAAATGAATCAGGACGGAGGCTCTCATTCCGGTCCCGACATTGGTGGGACAGGCCGTCAAGAAGCCAAAATCGGGGTCATAATCCAATTCCAAATATTTTCCGATTTCATTGTCATATTCACCGGCCAGTTGAAGGGCCTTGGATGCGTTTAATCCGGGGGCCAGAGCCTGAATACGAAAATGGTCCTCTTCGTTTATCATAATGGCGACCTGCTCATTTTCGCCGACATAAAGGGCCCCGAAACCGTCGTCCTGCATAAAAGTCGGCGACATCAGATGCCGCTCCACCAAGAATTCCTTATCCAACTGAGACAATTCTCCCGCTTTGACCAAAGTGCCCTGAGATAATTTATCGGAATGAGAACGGGCCGATTCAAAATAACCGACCACTTTCTCTTTGGTATCGCTTCCGGCCGCGGACGGGAAAGCTACGCCGGAGAGATTGCGCGCCAGTCGAACCCGGCTGGAAAGCACAACCATGCTTTCCTCTCCTTGTCCGGAGAGCCAGCCGCTCGGATGTTTGGACATTTCCTCAAACATTATCATCAATTCCCGCCTTTAGTAGCCAGCATTGATTCTTTAAAAGCCTTCAGCTTATCACGCAAATCGGCCGCCCGCTCAAAATCTTCACCATCAATCGCTTTTTTTAATTCGGATTCGAGACGCTCCTCCTCTTTTATCGGCAGGGTTTGAGCCGCCTCGCCGACCGGGAGTTTTCCCTTATGCATGGAAGAACCGTGAATCCGCCGCATTATCGGCTCCAGTTGCGCGCGAAAAGTCTTGTAGCACTCGCCGCACCCGAACCGCCCCTGATGGGTGAACTCGGTGAAAGTCAGGCCGCACCCCGGACATTTCAGATCCGGCATATCATCGCTCTGGCCTTTCGGCGTAAACTGCTGTTGAATCAAACCCGAAAGAATCTCAGCCAGAGGAAAAGGGACATTATCGAGCGGTGAATGAAAGCCGCGTTTGGCGGCGCAATCTTTGCAAAGAGAAAGAACCACTTTTTCATTATTGACTATTTGAGTCAAATGAACCGTCGCCTGCTGCTTTTTGCAATCCTGACAAACCATATTATCTTCCTAATTCTGAATGACTTCACCAACCTGGCCATTCACCAGTCTTACAATTATTCGGCAACTTTTGGCCAAATCAATATTATGGGTGGCAATTAAAAAGGTGGTTCCGCGGGATTTGTTCAACTGGGCCAGAAGACGATGCAATTTCTCGCCGGTTTTGATGTCAAGATTCCCTGATGGCTCATCGGCAATTACCATGCCCGGCTCATTGACCAACGCCCGCGCCACCGCCACTCGCTGTTGCTCTCCTCCCGACAGTTGCCGAGGCCGGTGATGCATCCTATTCTCTAAACCTACATCAACAAGGAGATGTTCCGCCTTCGCGGCGGCCTCCTTGCGGCTTTTCCCGGCTATAAGCGCCGGTATCATCACATTTTCAAGGGCCGTGAAATCTTCGAGAAGATAATGATGCTGAAAGACAAAGCCGAGATTGGAGTTACGAAAATGGGCCAGATCCGACTCGCTCTTATCCAGTAGCCTCTCCCCTTTTACGGTAACCGTTCCTTTATTGGGACGATCCAGCCCGCCCAAAATATGAAGAAGGGTTGATTTTCCGACGCCGGATTCGCCAACAATAGCGGCCATTTCTCCCGGATTTATGGTAAGGTCCACCCCCTTTAAAACCTCCAAAATCCCTTCAGAGGTTTCAAAACTGCGAAAAACCCCGGTGGCTTCCAGAAGATGGTCTTTACCGGCCGCTTCCAATTCAGCGTTTCTCCATCTTAACGGTTGACATATATATAGTTATTTTCGTCAGAATCGTCAAATCATTTAGGAAAAGACTGCCAACTTGTGATTTACTGACGCAAAACCTCGATTACGGAATGTTTGGCGGCCCTCTGCGCAGGGTAATAGGCGGCTAAAAAGCAAATGGCCATAGTGACCAATCCGGCAACAAAGAAGTCAAACGGATGGATTTCAATCGGCAGATAATCTATAAAATAAAGCTCGGCCGGAAGGGAGATAATAGCATATTCATTCTGAATCCAGGCGGCCGATAAAGCCAGACTCCAGCCGCAGATAACACCTACCAGACCGATTGATAAACCGTTGTATATAAATATCTTACGAATCGATGCCGAGGTCGATCCAAAGGTTTTTAATATTCCAATTTCGGATCTTTTTTGCATGGCCAGCATAACCAGAGTGGAAATAATGGAAAAGGCCGCCACCAGAACAATTAAAATAAAGCCGATGAATAGTATTTTCTTCTCCAAAGCAATCCAGGTAAATAAATTTTTATGAAGGACATTCCAGGGGACAACATCATATCCCGGCCCGATTACTTCCTTAATCTCCGGCGTGATTTTGTCGGCCAAATAAATATCGGTCAATTTCATATGAACCGCAGTGACTTCATCATCCATCTGGAATAATTTTTGGGCCGCATCCAGAGGAATATAAACCATCTCGGCATCAAATTCATACATCCCGCTTTCAAATATTCCGGTAATATAGAATTTTGCAATACGCGGGCGGGCGTTGCGGCGCAAATCTTCACCCCGGAGTGAATAAAGCACAACCGGGTCGCCGACCGTCACTCCGAGCCGATCGGCCAGAGTGGTCCCCATCAGCATTCCCGCGGCCGGTTCCGTGCTGTCAAAATCGCTTATATTAAAATCGTACGTTCCTTTAATTATGGTTTTTGCGATATCCGCGGTATTTTTTTCACTTTCCAGCTCAATTCCCCGAACCACGATACCGTCGCCGGCCGAAGCCGAAGAAATGGCGGCCTTGTAGTAGATAAAGGGGGAGGCGGCCACCACATCGGGAACTGTCATAATATCTTTGATTAACTCCCGATAATGAGGAATGGTCATGCCGTCGCGGGGGAAAACGGTGATATGGGAGGTTGTCCCTAAAAGACGTTTTCGCAATTCCGATTCAAAGCCGTTGTGCATCGACATCACAAAACAAACCACGGCCACACCGAGAGTGACGCCCAGAACCGTAATCCAGGTCGAGACGGATGTGAAAAAATGGCCGGAGCGGAGATACCGCCCGGCTATAAATCGTTCGTAGTACATAAATAATATAATTTATCGCATTTCAATAATATATTCAATATGACTTCGGTATCCCTGCATCAATAAATTCGCCGTCCATTGTGATCGGTGGGTCCTCAGACCCACCGCATAATGCGCTCGTGTGAATACTGCATATATGGCATGGATAAGACTCTTTACTCGGATTTAAAGACAATTCCAATTCCAGTTGAGGCCTAATCCTCCGGGCGCATCTGCGGGAAAAAGATAACATCGCGGATGGAGTGGCTGTTGGTCAAAAGCATCACCAGCCGGTCGATCCCGAATCCCAGTCCGCCGGTCGGCGGCATTCCGTACGAAAGCGCCATAACATAGTCTTCGTCATACGGTTGGGCTTCTTCATCGCCGGCCTGACGTTGCGCTACCTGATCAAGGAACCTTTGACGCTGGTCCTCGGGGTCATTCAGTTCCGAAAAAGCATTTCCGGTTTCCAGGGTGCCGATAAACAATTCGAACCGTTCCGCCAGGCGCGGTTGGTCGCGATGCACTTTGGCCAGAGGAGAAATCTCGCGCGGGAAGTCTTTGATAATAGTCGGCTGAATGAGACTCGGTTCGACAAAATGCCCAAAGAAGGCCTCGACCACTTTCCCCCAGTTTATCAAATCATCGGAATCGATTCCATTTTCTTTGGCGATGGTTTCGGCGGCGGCGTAGTCGAGAGGTAGCAGGTCAATTCCGGTTTTCTCTTTGATGGCATCGATCATGGAAATTTCTTTAAACGGCGGCTCAAAGTCGATTTCATAATCCTCGTATTGAATCTTGTACTTTCCATGCAATTCCCAAACCGTCTGCCGGAGAAGTTCCTGAAACAGGGCCATTATATCTTTATAATCGGCGTAGGCCCAATACAGTTCGACCATCGAAAATTCCGGATTATGCAGACGATCCATCCCCTCATTACGGAAATCCTTGCAAAACTCCCAAACCTTCTCGAAACCGCCGACAATCAGACGCTTGAGATAAAGCTCGTCGGCGATACGCAGATATAAATTCATATCCAGCGAATTATGATGAGTGACAAAGGGCCGAGCCGAACCGCCGCCGTAAAGAGGTTGAAGAATAGGGGTTTCCACTTCCAAAAATCCCCGGCTATCAAGAAATTGCCGAATCGATCTGATTATTTGACCGCGTTTGATCAGGGTTTCGCGCACCTCGGGATTGACTATTAAATCGACATAGCGGCGGCGATAGCGCATCTCCTTATCGACCAGACCGGCATGTTTATCGGGAAGGGGTTGAATTGCTTTGGCCAGCAGTTCGAAATTTTGAACGCGGATAGTTTTCTCACCGGTCCGGGTGACAAATAGCGACCCCTCGACGCCGACCAGATCTCCCAAATCCAGCAGGTCAAAAAGATTGAACGCCTTTTCGCCGACCACATCGATTTTAAAATATATCTGAATTCGTCCGGTGAAATCGTGGATATCGGCGAAAATCGATTTCCCCATCTTTCGCTTCAGCATGATCCGTCCGGCCGCTTTGACAATGGTTTCGCTTCCGGCGAGAGTGTCAAAATCAGCCAGAAGCCCTGATACCTGATGGGTTCGTACAAAGCGGTACGGATAGGGATTGATACCCTGTTGACGCAGGTCGGCCACTTTTTTATGCCGAATGGCAATCAATTCATCGAGAGGAATTTGAGGGGCTTCTTCCGAATTATGCGGTTCGTGAGATTTATCGTTCATATAAATAGCTTAGACTTTCAGGTTATTTGCTTTTTTCATTAGGGCCTGGGCCACGATAGGCGGAACAAGACCTCTTATTTCGCCGTGATTCATGGCGACATCTCTGACAATGGTCGAGGAAAGATATACCCAGGACAACGACGGCATCAAAAATACCGTCTCGACATCGCGGGCCAATTTGCGGTTCATCAGAGCCATCTGGAATTCATATTCAAAATCGGACACGGCCCGAAGACCGCGAATAATGGCGCAGGCCCCAAGTTCCTGAGCCAGATCCGCCAGCAGACTGTCGAATTTGATCACTTTAATCGTCTTTCGATTATCAAGGGACTTTTTGACTAATTCAAATCGTTCCTCGTGAGTAAAAAGGGGCGCTTTCCCGGCGTTTCCCGATACCGCCACGACCAAATTATCGAAGAGGTGAATGGCCCGGTCCACGAGTGAAATATGACCGTTGGTGATCGGATCAAACGTTCCGGGATAAATCGCCAATTTCCTTTTATTCTTTTTTGGAGGCATAAAATGTCACCTCAGTCTGACCGAATTTTCTGTTTTTCAGAAGCGTCATTTTCTCATGGGAATTAACGACGCCCGATTTGTGTTCAATAATAAGAAATCCGCCGGGGGCAAGCAAGTTATATTCCAGCACGGCCGTGATAACTTCAATCGGAGTTATTTTTTCATAGGGCGGATCGGCGAAAATTATTTCAAATTGCCGTCCTTCCTCCGCCAGCTGTCGGCAACCCTTGAGATAATCGGCCTGAATAATCTCTTCCTGCAGATCCAGGGATTTGAGATTCCGGCGGATAGCTATAAATTGCTGGTGGGCGATTTCAATAAAAACGGCCGGGCCGGCTCCTCGCGAAAGCGCCTCGATCCCCAGCGCACCGGAACCGGCAAAAATATCAAGGATAGTTTTCCCCTCAATATCGTTCATCAAAATATTGAAGATTGATTGGCGGACTTTGTCCGTGGTCGGTCGCGCCGCCATCCCCGGGGCGGTTTTTAAGAGCCGGCCCTTGAAAATGCCTCCGGTGACACGCATCAGAATCCTGCCGTCAGGCCCAGATTTATAAAGTAGCGATGAGCCGAAGGAATCAAATCATTCACAAATAATTCCGGGCGAAACTCAGGAATGGCCGCTTTTATTTTCAGTCTGTCGCCGATTATTCCGGCCAGGTCCGAACCGGCTTCGGTGCCTGAAAGGACAAGTAGCGAAAGAGGCACCGAATGGCCGCTGTTGAAAAGAAGTGAGACATGGAATTGGAGTATCGCGGTCAAATCGGAAAGGAAACGGCGCGTATCAAAAATTTCTTTCTCCAGTCGAATATAGTCATTCGCCAAATGGCCGGTCGCGACCGGATGACCGCAATTGAGAATACAAAAAGTGATATCTTCGCCGGACAAATCAAGCAGGCAAATCAAATCGCCCCCCATCGGACGACAATAATGGACAAAAGCCGATCCCATCGCCAGGGAACGGAGGCGAAACCCGGAGGGCGGAAATAGATAATCTTCAAACTCAACTATTCTTCGCTGAATCAGTTCGCGCTGGTAGGCGACCGCTAAATACTCCGAGAACCCGTTTTGATTGTATATTTCAAGATAATAATTCTCTTCACGGCCCGGCAGAGAGGCCAGGAATTCAAACATCGCCAGTTTCTCCGGGTCAAGATTGACAGCCTGCGGAATTTTTATTCTTTTGATTATGGCCTCTTTTTCACTCACCCCGAAATATAAGGCGCCGGACTCCTCCAGATTGCTTTTGGCTCCCGAGGCGATATCAATTTCTTTCAAAGTATCAATCAGCAAATGCCCGCCGCCCGAAACGCAGGCCGCCAAAAGCATCTTGTCGCCGACCAAATTGGCTCCCAGGCGATGTCCCTTCAGTTCTACCATGGAGCAACCTCAAGATACGGCTCAATTTTCTCCAGGAGCTTCCGGCTGATCCCCCGCACTTTAAGGATATCGTCAACTTTCTCAAAGCGTCCCGCGCTGTCACGATAAGCGACAATGCGCCGCGAAAGAACCGGCCCGATGCCGGGGATAAGGTCGAGAGAATCGACTGGTGAATGGTTAAGGTCAACCCGGAAAACGGTCTGATACCGCAGATCACCGTCGCCGATATTGAAACTTAAATTGAACCCCTCCGGCTTGACTTCGGAATAGCTCTTGATGAAGCGATAGAGAGACAGAAGTAATAGGAAACCTGTCAGAAATATGATGACCTTCAACTGCGCCGGTGAAAAATCAAAAAAACGATTCATACCCTTCACTTGTGTCGTTCCGGAGTGACAGGCAAATATAAGGAAAAGCGGCGTAAAAAACAACTACCTTGTACGATATCTTCCGTCACCGCGACCGGCGAAAGCAAACCCAGGCGCGATCGATAAAATTATGCCGCGGATTCATAATATGCAGGGCCCGATCAATTAGAGACGGCGATGATTGATAAATCGGTTCGAGTTTCCCCAGGTACGGTTCGAGCGATAAAATATGTTCCGGGAGGGAATCATCGGTGAAGATGACAACATAGTTGACACTATCAAGCGCCTGCGGGGAGTCCGCGATTCCAGGCGAATCGCCGGGATAAAGTATGATCGGCCGCGGCCGTCCGAAACCGCTGTATTCATAGGGAAGATGGCGCATCCGTTCGGTCGAATCGACCAGAATATTCCGGACATCGCTCTGCCGGCTGAGAAAGACAAAAGGTTCGACCAACCCTTTGTGACCGTAATTGAATGTAAATATCGGCAATAATGCAAAATCGACAACGATGGCCATAATCGCGGAGATTTTAAATAATTTCATAATTCGGAGAGAACGTTTTTTTGCGGAGAAGAAAGCATCTAATCCGATTACACCCAAAATTATCAGCTGGGGAAAGATGGGAATCAGGAAACGCTCTTCTTTCTGCGTAATCAGACTGTGCCCGATAAAAAACATCAGCGTACTGGACATCAGGATCAAATGCTCCCCGGCTATTTTTTTCCGAAAAAATGAAAACAGAAAGAAGAATGAAAATGGGGGAATAAAAGCGACCAGGGCCAGCACCGCGAAGAACCAGAACGGCTGCGGCAACGGCGGCGGGCCGGCCGGGTAAAATACACTTCGCAGGATATTCAGACTGGATCGGCCGAACGATCCGAGATAGATCAGATCCAGACTGCCGCTGAAAATGATGATGATCGATAAACCGAGACAGAAATATAGGACCGGACGGAACTCTCGGGTCAGAAACCATATGGCCAGCGGAATCGGCCAGAGGGCAAGGGCGACATTAAACCGCATCATCCAACTGAGCCCCGAAAGTAATCCCGCCAGTATGAGATACCGGCTGTTTCGATCCCGCGTCCCGATATAAGCCAGGAACAGGGCCGGAATCAGCAGGTCGGCCGACACTTGTTCAATCAGGTTGCGGACCGCCAAATACGGCGCGAGGAAATGCATGCCCAGAATCAGCCCCCCTACGACCGCCCATTTGACCCGGTGCGTCGCTTCATAAATATATTTGTAACCGAGCCAAACCGTAAGTAGCGACAGCATGGCATGCACCAGCCGGATAAGATACATCATTCGGTCAAGATCGACGATCCCGAGGGTCTGTTGTAATTTCATCAATCCATAAAGCGAGACGACATAAAGCGGAGAGCGGCCTATTTCCTGAGATGGAACCACGTCCCAGCGCATCAATCCCTGTCCATCGGTCAGGCCGGAGGAAACGGCTTGATATGCGATTTTAACCGTCTCGAAATAGTCATCGGAGGCCATATAACCGCGGGAAAAAGCCACCGCCGCCAGCCGCAAAAGAAGGGCCAGAAAAAGACATGATAAAAGGGGATGTTTACGAATTATCGATATCATAGATTTATCCGCGCATGACCAGCGCCACCCCTGTTAAAATCATGGCGCCGCCGAAAGCAGTCATCATCGTCAAAGATTCAGACAAGAAAATATACCCCAGTATGACCGCAATGATGGGGATGATGTATGAAATTAGTGAAACGCTGATCGCTTTCATTTTCTGCAGAAGCCAATAGTATCCCAGAAAAGCCACGACCGTCCCAAAAACGGCCAAATAGGACAGCGCCCCGATCGACTTAAATGTGATTTTAAAACTGCCTATCGGTTCAAACATCACGGCGGCCAGAATCATAATTAAGGTCCCCATTATCATTTGAATCGCCGCCATAGTAAAAATATTATGATTTTTCAAATAGGCACGAATATATGCCGTTCCATAGGCGGATGCAACCGCCGCAAAAACCGCCATAATTACGCCCCAGAAACGAAATTGGGATTCCCGGAGAGATTGAAATGAAACCATCACAATGCCAACCAGACCAACCGCCATGCCAAGCCATCCCCGAAGCGACAGCCGTTCATCTTTTAGCATAAAGATGGCGATTATGGCCACGAAGATCGGGAAACCGGCGAAAATTACAGCCGTCAGGGAGGAATCGATATAGCTTTCCGCCCAATAAACCAGCAAATAGCTTAATCCATACATGAATATGCCGGGAATGGCTATCGTGATTATCTCTTTTAGAGAATTCGGATATTTTTCTTTTCGAAGCGAATTGATCAAAATAATTATCAGACTGGCTAAAACAAATCTGACCCCGGCGGACCAAAAGGGGGGCGAATCCTGCAGGCCGATTTTAATGGCCATCCAGGTGGAACCCCAGATTAGACAAAGCAGTGTGAATATTAGAAAAACCATCTCGGGTCGGAATAAACGGCGGGCGCCATCGCTTGTCAATCCCAATATGGGGCAATGGCACTTTGGCCGCCCATAAAAAAACCGGCGCACTCTCGCCGGTTTTTTTCAAGTCAGAGCCGTCTTATTCCTCGTCACCGCCCCCCGGCGGCAAACTTTCCGGCTGTCCCAGCAATTGTTGTACAATCGGGTCCCGACGATTGATTTTATAGTCGGAAAACATTTGCGTGGCCCGCATGATATCGGAGTTTCGTTTCGTCTCATACAAAACCTGAATCAGCTTTCGGTAGGCATAGCCGCTATTGGGGTCGGCATCGAAAGCCTCCCATAAGAGCGCCAGGCCGCCCTCGACGTCACCGGTATAATATTTGGCCAGTCCCAGATCCTGGGTATAGAAAAGATTGGATGGATTAACACGGTGCAGTTCCGAGAGATTCTTCACCATTTCACTGAAGACTTGATTGGCGGAAGCGGTATCGCCGGCCTTTTTATATAGTTGAGCCAGCGTGCTATAACTCTGGAAAAATTCCGGATATTTCCCTATGATGAAACGCAAAAAATCTCGGGCCTTTTCCGCCTGATCGGTCCGCTGCAATTCATCGGCCACCCGCAAGGCATTAAAACCGAAGGTCAGCATTACACCGGAGGCGTTTTCATCCCGATAGATACCATAGTCGTTGAGGCCGTCGTAACGAAACACCTCGGTGAACATCTTATAGCTGTCATCCAGATCGATGCGCCGCGCCGGCGGATCTTTTTCCAGACGGTACAAAATACCGTCGGAAACGGTGAGGTCCCTCAATTTCAAAGGCGATTCGGCGTAGGGATCGGACGTAAAATAAATCGGGCGTTGCCAGTTATTGGTCAGGACGACATCATCGACCATCATATCCTGCAGTTTGACTATCCTTCCCTCATACGGCATCGGCACCAGATAGGTGCGGCGTTTACGGGCGCGATCGTAGAATGGTTCTTTGGGACGCTGGACAATTTGACCGTCGTAATCGAAATTTTCCCAATATATCTGGTCGTAGCTCAGCGATATCGGGACCCCCTGCTCTTTCATTTGAGCCACATACCAATCGGTATTGAACAGCGATAGATTGACGATATTTACATCCGTCCGCATTTTATAGACATCCTGAACGCACCAGAGAGGGAAAGTATCGTTGTCGCCCGATGTGAACAGCACGGCGTTCGGTTTGCAGTTGTTCAAAATGTCGTAGGCATACCAGTACGGATAGTAGTTGCGGGAACGGTCATTAGGGAAATAGTTGTCGGAAAGGGCCATGGTCGGAGTCAGAGCCAGTAGCGACAGAATCACCAGGGCCGGTTTCTGGAACCTGCTCCACTTGACTTCCATTGTTTTGACCCGAACCAATTCCATAAGTCCGGCCACGCCGAGTCCAAGCACCAGCCCGAAATACATGAAAAAGGGCGTAAAGAAATAATCTCGATTGCGGACCTCCTGATAGGCATCGCCGGTGACCGCATCGTACTTGATGCCATCGGCGAAATTCATATATAAGATAAGACCGACCGAGGCCAGCAGGAGAAAAGTGAGAAACGGAAGGCCAATCTCTATTTTTTTCTGAATGGTGAAGTAAATTCCAAATAAACCAAGAATGAGGAGAAGCGGAAAGACCCGCGGGCTGCTATATTGCTCTTCAAAATAACTCCAGAAGCCCATATTGTTGTGGCGCCCGAATTGATGTTCCCAGGTTCCGCGGCGATGGAACATTCGTTCCACCATCGACTCCCGTCCGTATTGCTTCCGATCGACAAAATCGACGAATATGGAAAAGCTCCGTTTGGTATTGTTCTCGTCGATATGCGGATCCTGCGTGGAGCGGATAGGGACGAACGCATAAACTGAGAAACCTGCGGCGGCAATGAGGAGTATAAGCAGGCCGGTTTTCCAATCCGATTGACGGACGAAATAAGCCACCAGAAGCATGAGCGCGGTGGCGCCGATAAGGCCGTAGAAGAATTGATAGAAACCGACCATTATCATCGACATAGCCCCGATTCCGACAAGCACCGGCCAATTGATATGCCGGTATATCATAATAGCGACCGCCGCCAGCAAAATGATCGTTATAAAGACAAAAGCGGGATAGCCGCCGCGTCCGTCAGCCGTCAGCATAATGGCCAATAATTCTGCGAAGAAAAATCCGCAGAGGAGCCACCAGGCCCGGGCGGGAGCATCTTTTTTCAAAATGAAATAGATGGCCGAAATCGGCATGATAAGATAAGTGGTCAGGTGAACACAGACCCCCAGAATCGCCAGATATGATACTAAAATAATAATGCGCGAGGCTTGGGGCGTTCCCCGAAAATCGTAAAATTTCAGCGTCAACCAGAAAATCAGGGCCATAATCAGCATTGAAATGCTGTAAACTTCGGCCTCGACCGAATTCCCCCAATTGGTGGATGAAAAGGCCATAAAAAACGCACCGGTGGCCGAACCAAGATAAGTAATGGCTCGTTTCCAGCCCGAAAATTCCTGGTTCTGATACCATGACTTTATGACTTTGACCAATATTAGATAGCCAAACAAAGTTGTTATCGCGGATGAGATTACGGATATAAAATTGATTCGAAAACAGATATCCGAGGCAATGGGCAAAACCGAAAAAAAGCGTCCAATTAAGATAAAAAGCGGTGAACCGGGAGGGTGCGGAATACCCAAGATATAGGAACAAGCAATAAATTCGCCGCAATCCCAGAAGGAGAGAGTTGGTGCAACGGTTATTCTGAAGATGATAAATGTGAATAGAAAGACAAAGGCTCCGACGGCGACATTGATTTTATCGAAGCCGGGTTTGAGAAGTTTGCCCTGGATATCCAAATGATCCTCCTAAAGCCTAAAATCACAAAAGCCGATATATTATTATAGGCGCCGGCAAGATATTAGATCCGGCGGCTGTGGGACAAATATAAGAATAATGTCTCGATTTACAATAGATTTCTGATAAGGATAACCAAATATCTCATAAGGAATTCGGAGGCACAATGTTTATCTGGTGTACCATGTTATTTCTGCTGGGCATCGCCGCCTTCCTCGATTCGATCTTCAATTATGGCGACATCTTCCGTCAGATTAATTCCGTACTCTTCATGCTCATCTCCCTGGGGCTTCTCATCCGCACGACTACAAAGATTAAGGCCAAAAAAATCGAGGGGTATGAGAGCCGTATTCGGAATCTGGAACTGGAATTGAAAGCGCTCAAGGGAGATCGCGAGCGGGTCCCGGCGGACATTTAATTATCCCGGCAGGCGATATTTTTCCAACTCCTGCAACTGTTTCCGGACTTCTCCGATAAAGGGATAATTGCCGTATTTTTCAAGGATCGATTTATAAATATCGGCCGCCTCTCTGACATGCCCGGGCGATTCGGCGAAAATATCGCCTTTCAATTTCAGACAATAGGGATAAAAGTAATTGCCCGAGAAATCTTTTTCCATTCGGGAAATAATCTCCAGGGATCCGGTCGTATCCGTCTGATTCAAATAAAAAACCGCCAATTTATATCCGGCCTGCCCGACCAGAGGCGATTCCCCCATATCGATAATCGCCTTGAGAGATTTTTCCACCGAATCGGGCATCAGGCGGGCCTCGTAAAATAAGGCCCCGGAATATAAATCGAGGGCGGCCACGGCCGCGCCGGAATTCTCCGAAATAATCAGGCTGTTAATGAGGGCGTCATTCAAATAATATCCGCGCGGATATTGCGTCATGATCTTGCGAAAGGCCGTGTTAGCCTCATCGTACCGAAGTCGATAAAATAGAATCAGGGCCAGGCTATAATCGATTTTTTCCCGGTTTTCCTGCAACAGCCGATCATTTTGAAGGGCCGCAAAAGCGGCCTGGGCCGAATCCAATTTCCCTTCGACAATCATCAACTTGGCGATTTCCAGGCTGGCATCAAAACGATAATAGGCGCTGGGAAAGGCTGTTATCACCGAATCATAATATTGCCCGGCGATATCGTATTGATGCAAATTATAGCG
>CALMKK010000131.1 GCA_937867135.1 uncultured candidate division Zixibacteria bacterium | reverse complement strand
GGGAAAAGTGTATTTTTACGATTTGGCCACCGGAGCCTATCGCGGTCGATTCAAGGGCCGCGCCAGCATCCCGACCGGTTTGACGGTGGCGGACTCGACCGCCTATTTCGGACAGGCGCCGCCGGCGGAACGATTTGTCGCTCTTAATCTTCACAATCAGAAAATTCTCTGGTCGCGGCCTTTAAAGGATATTACCGGCGCGCCGATAATTATAGAAAACCGGCTCTATCTCGCCGCCGATACCGGAGAAGTCATTTGTTTGAACCGGCTGAGCGGGGATATTTTATGGAAATCCCAGGCTGTCGGTCGATCGACCGCGGGACCGAGTTATGGAGACGGTCTAATTTATCTGCCATCGGACATGGGCGCCATCCAAGCATTTAATGCCGTGAGCGGCGAGGAGATATTTAAAGTGCAACTGCAACAACCCTTAATGTCCAAGGCGGCCATTGATGATCGGATCTATTTATCCGGCGCCGATGGCGGGTTTTTCGCGCTGGATAAGAAAACCGGATCAGTCAATTGGAAAAGGGAATTCCGCTGGCCGATCTGGACGACTCCGGCGGTCGATACTGAGAAAGTCTATGTCGGGGATAACGGCGGTTTGCTTCGGGCCCTTGACAAGAGCGACGGTCATACGATTTGGGAATTCAGGACCAACGGGGTAATTGTGGCGTCACCGATAATAGTCGGCAAATATGTAATTTGCGCCTCGCTGGACCGTTCTATTTACTGCATCGATAAATCCAGCGGATTGATGGTTTCCAAAAGAAAAATGAAGCATGAAGTGCGTTTCCCGGCCGTATGCGACGGTGAAAGAATATTCGTGGCGGCTCATGACGGTACCATTCAATGTTTCGGAGATTGAAATGGACGATTATAATTACACGGAAAATGATCTCAACACCAATCTCAATGAGTTGTCACAGGAGATTATTCGAGAGCTATATATCGCCGCCAAAAAGGTCGCGGTTTATTCGGCGGCGCATCCCCTGATTCAGAAGACGACGGGACGCCCCTTCTTCCTGATGGAAAAAGTCTTTCGCTTCAAGCGCTATTTCCACCTTCATATCGATTCGGGGAGCCTGTATGCGCTGAATATCAAAATGAGACCGTCGGTATTCACGGAACAAATTATGGAGTACATGACCTTCCTCGATATCAGCGATATTACATTTGAAACGGGGTTCAGCGTTCTTCAATTAATCTCATTTCTCGATCGGTTTGCGCGGCGGCTTCCGGCGGTTGATTCGCAAAATCTGATGGTTCAGTATCTTGAAAAAAATAATATCGATCATATCGCGGTGAACAGCGAAACGGGATATTTTTTATTCGAGAAAGGGAAGAAATTCCAGGGGGATGTGCCGGGCGATTTTACGGTTCGCGGCATAGTCGGGATCATTGTCGGGGACATTTTTGAGTGTCTGTCCGATTATCTGACTTTTAATAACCTTGACGATGAGCAATTTATGAAACGTTTTCATAGTGACTATAACCCCCGCCTGACCCGCTTTCTCATCCCGGAAAAGATAGCGATGCTATCCCGGGATTACCTGATTTCCCGTCTGAGCGAGAAATTCGGCAAAGCCTTCCAGCAAGGGATAATCGAATCGCCTGATCAGGCCCCGGATGAGGAGATTGTACATCTTCAGGGATACATTCAGGCTCTCAATTATCATCCGGAGCGGGAGGAGATTCTGGCGCAATTGAATAATATTTTAAGCACGAAGGGAATTCCGCGGGTTCTGTACAACGAATTGCTGCCGCAAGCCAGCGTTATAAAATTCGAATCATCGGAGAAAATCGATCAATTTCTCGAAATGGTTTTTGATAAAACCTATCAAACCGAGCCGCTGGATAATTTTCAGGATTATTTCGGTCGGCTGCTCCGGACGGGACAGCAAGGGAAAGCCAAGTCGGTCATTTCATTATTAATTGAGCATCTGGCCGGTGATGATCTTGATGCCCGGCGCAACGCTCTCAT
>CALMKK010000130.1 GCA_937867135.1 uncultured candidate division Zixibacteria bacterium | reverse complement strand
AAGATCGATATGGCATCGTCGTTCTGGGCCCAGGTTTGATTATTAAAATTGAAGTTGGCGTCGCACCCGACAATATAGGTACCGCCATTTCCAATTGTCCATACCTGCTGGCCGCTGGCATTTTTCCTGTTGAAATTGAAACGCACGACCCCGCCCTGCGGCTCAATGGCGTCATTTAATATTCCGGCGGGGAAATTGGCGCTCAAATCGGCCCCAACCAATGCCACATGATTTCCGTTCTTGGCCAGTATCTGTCCGCCGTGACCGGCATCCAATTCGGCGTCGAAATGAGCATGATACGGATCGCAGGTAATGGTTCCTTTCGTCCAAACATGGCTGGCACTGGTCTGAAGAGGCGTGCATTCTATCCCATTAATATTTACATGGAAAACATTTCCCGACGCCCCAAAAATCACATCTGTGCTGGACCCCTCCCACCACTGCTTCAGACGGAACTGCAAGGTATAGAAGGTCTGATCGGTCTGTTCATTATAATCGCCGCTGGATTTCTTGACACTTATATTTATCGGCCTGGCGCCTGCGGCGGGTGGAGTGCCATTCCATTGTAAACCATCGGGGGAACCCAAGGTGGCTCCCAGGAATTCCAATTTATCGGGATCGTAATTAATACTGTTTTCAAACCCGCTAAACATGAAATCCGTCGTAACATTGACCGGAATGTTAACCGTCGGCATTTCATCCACAAGGCGGAATAGGGTGTTATCACCAATTTTGGTCGTGGCATGATAATTGGTATTTAATGATCCGTCGCCATAGTGCTGTGTTGTTTGATAGATATTGGTAATATTATTTAAAATGGTGTAGACCTTGCACACGCCCAGAGTTTTGTCGAAAACCATTGGCACAGAATTACTGCCGGGCTGACAGATAGGATTGAAATAGATATGAATAAACTTTTTGCAAATACCCGGGACAGGTATGCTTGATCCTGATATGTCAACTTTTATTCGCTTCAAATTGCCCGGTTCATCAAATTCCTGTACGTTTGCGGACCCCCCGGGCCAATTGGCTTGATTTATACTGTAGGAATTTGCATAGCTCCAGTATTGATTGGAATAAGTGAATTCAAAATGTACCGAAGTGACAACTTCCTCCGGATCCTCAGGAACCATCAAAAAACAAAATTGCAGATCGGCTTGAGTGGCACTACTCGGATTTGTCACTGTCCCGGGTATATATGCCGTCGGATCATCCAACAAAAACCAGAGCCAATCCGTTGTAATTGTCTCCATTGTTTCACCGACAACGTTCCCGACCACAAATAACGATGCGGCAATGACCAGCATCATAATTAGCATTTTATCGATTTTTTTAAACATTACTTCCTCCATCAATGGATAAATTTAATTTCTCTCCTATGTAGCGGAATAATATATTGTGTCCATCCGGCGGCGGACGGCCGGGACTATGTGTGCTCTTGCTCCGACGCATGGGGCCTTTTTCTTTCGAATTGAATTATTGCACTAAGGTATGGAAATTGGTCCCATACCAGAAGAACTCCCGGAAAGACTGGCTGCGTACTCGAGAATTCCTATGCTATGCCTTTATTTGTCCGACCGGCAATTTCTTACTTGAAAGATTCATTTTTCCGGAAATATTCTGATTTGCCTTTTCCCTTGAAAAAATGCGGCCGCTTTCTTAAATTCCGACAGGAGGATGACCATGCCGGCCAATCTGCCGCCCCAGTATTACGAATTGGAGCGCGAGTACAAAAGAGAGCAGGACCCGCGCGAGAAACTTCGTTTGGCTCAGGAACTTCTGGCCATGATGCCCAAACATAAGGGCACCGATAAACTTCAGGCCGAACTCAAGGCCAAAATCTCTAAACTCAAAGAACAGCTCGAATCCGGACAAAAAATCCACGGGGCCCGTCATTTGGAGACTCATGACCATATCGACCGCGAAGGGGCCGGTCAGGTTATTTTGATCGGCCCGCCCAATTCCGGCAAATCATCCCTATTGGCGTCTTTGACCCATGCTCACCCCATCATTACCGATTATCCCTTTGCCACGCGGGAACCTTTGACCGGAATGATGGCTTTTGATACGGTTCAAATCCAATTGATCGATACCCCATCTATTGCCCCGGATCATTTCGAGAGCTATTTGACCAATTTGATCCGCCAGGCCGATTCGGTCCTCTTGGTGGCCGACCTGACCTCACCCGATTTGATGGCGGAAATGACTTATATTTTCAGCCTTCTTGAAGAAAAAAGAATTCGTCTCCTCGTCGATATACCGGAAAAACCCGATGACCCCCGTTATTCCGGAAAAAGGACGGTAATA
>CALMKK010000129.1 GCA_937867135.1 uncultured candidate division Zixibacteria bacterium | reverse complement strand
TTCAACGAGACGGGCGGCGTAAAAGGCGGCCGAATCAGGTTTAAGAACATACAAATAAACAGCCGCGAGCCCCTCCAGTATTTCTTTATCTTTCATATCGTATCGATAGCCACGTAAAAGATCATGCAGAGCGTCATTGTTGCGCCTCAAGCGGCTGTAAATCATGGCTCGCGCCAGGTAAAATTCGCTGTTGTAGGGCTGGAGTTGAAGAGATTTATCTATTTCCTCAAGGGCGCGCTTCGAATCACTTTCCTGAAAATAAATATTGCTCATCAGGGCATGATAGCGCGATGAAAATATATCGGGCATGATTTTCTCGGATAGTTCACGGGCACTCCTAAAATCCCCTTTTTCCAGGGCTTCTTGGGCACGCTCGATCATTATTTCATTGGCAAAGGCCGAATTATATACATTGCCGACAGAATCGGTACGATAGATATCACCCTTTTGCTTATAATAACGATGGAGCGCAATCAGGGCGCCAAATGATTTTTCTTTGTCCAGATTGATGATATATTGACAGTATTGGGTCGATGAAAATTCGTTAAGATTGACGCTCAAGAAGGAAATAGTAGCAGTGGCGGCATAGGCGACAATCGGGATCAGGAGGCGACGGTTTATCGCTTTGTCCAAGATTATTGAACCCGAAAGGAACAGGTTCAGACTTAGGGCGCTCAATGAAAATAAATCCCAATCGCGGGCCATACCCAGCGTGGGATCAACTCCCAGGAGAAAGAGTACGGCACCGAGGGAACAGATGAACAAAAAACCGCGAAGATTTTTATTCTCGGTCATTTTTGTTCTATAAAAGAAAAGAATTAACAATAACGGAAGGATAGGAGAAAGCAGAGTTAGGAGATTGGCCATATCAGTTATATGAGAAAGGGAAAAAACCGAATATGACGGAGCAATCGGTTTTCCGCCGAAAAGGGGAAGGAAAATATTTTCGAAAAATAAATCAGTCCTGATTTTGGACAGGAGCAAATAAATCATTGAGGCCAAGGCAATCGTAAAGAAAAGCCACCAGAAGGGACGCCATGTCCGATATATTGCATACCCTCGGCCCCGAACGAAAATTAGAAATATCATGGCCGGGATGAAAACTGTCATTTCCAGATGAATTAGAATTCCGGCCAATAGAAATATAATGGCCGTCAATATTCCACGGCCGATTTTTATATGCCTGATGCTGAAATAGATAAAACCGGTCAAGGCCGGCCAAAGAGGCGGATAATTTTCGACATATCCGAAGAAAAGAAGGGTGCTTCCGGATAGGATTAGAATAGAAAGTATGAGGAACTTCTTAATTCTGTTCTCGCCGAGAATATCGGCGATGAGGAAAAAAAACCAGAAAGAGATCAACCCGGAGATAAATGAAATTATTCTAAAGGTCCAAAGGGCGGTCTGTTCATTGACCGGGCCCAGGGCCGACTGAATGTTAATCTGAATGAGGGCAATGCCTTTTTCGGTCCATTTGATAAATGTCCCCGCCGGAGATGCCAGATTTGACAAAAGCGAGTAGCCATCACCCAAAAAATGAGTCGGCGCTCTAAAAATAATAATTAATGCGGCCGCGAGGGAAACGATGATTAATCTATTAAGAGTGCGGTGCGGAGATTCAAACAGGAATTGCGCGATCCGATTTGCCAGCAACTCGCCCCGGCTTGCCAGCGTCCGGGAAAATGGCCAGAAGAGGGCAAAAACGGCAATCATAATATAAATAATCAAGGCGTAATCTGGAAGAAAAAGCAATTGATTGAATCCCCAGGTCCGACTGGTCGGGGAAATAAAAGGTACCAGGCGAAGAGCAAAGAGACCGGCCAGCAGGAAGTACAAAATCCAAAATAATTGGGTCTCCTTACGCTCAGTCAATTGATTGCCATTTAGCAAATTCCCCACAATCCTAATTTATAGATCGCTAGGAGGTTGCACAACTGTTTTTCGAGAAGGGATTCATCTAATCACCCGGTTAAAATTCTGTTTGAAGACAAAGGGAAGATTGTAAAAAACATGCGTCTCTTATAGGGATTGCAGTACCTGTTCCATTTCCTTTTTTCGTACCGGATATTTTGAATCGCTTCGGCCTTTTTCAATATACCGGCGGGCATTTTCCTGAGCCCGATGATAATCCTTTCTCAGAAAATTGGCCCTGGCCCGGATATAGTAAATTAAAGCATTATCGGGCTCCTTATTTTGCAGAAGATCGGTGTAAAACAAAGCGGAGTCGGGCTGATTGCACATCAATTGCATCAGCCCCATACCCTCTATTAAGGCGGTATTATTATTATTCAAGCGGTAAGCCATTTGCAGATCGGATAGGGCCTTCGGGTATTTATTAAGTACGGCATATATCATGGAGCGGCGTGTATATAGATTAAAGTTGTATTGTTGCAACTGAATCGCCTTGTCCATTTCATCCAGGGCGTTCATGATATGCCCCTCGAAGGCCGCTTTTTGACTTAAAATCAAATGATAACGGGAAGAATAGTTATCAGCGGGGATGGAATCAAGCAGTGCTCTTAATGTCTTATAATCCCCGTTATCTCCGGCCTTGGTCGCCCGTTCCATTTTTTGTTCCGCCTCAAAAACATCGCTGAACTCAAGATGGAGCGTGGCCAGGGAGGCGGTATCATTTAGCTTTTTAAAATAATTGTGCAGCGGAATCAAAACGGATAAGGCCCGGGGAGGGTCGAGGCGCGCGGTATATTTGGCGTAGGCAATGGCCGAATCGGTATTAATATTTCTCACCAAGCCCGGGACAACGGTGGATATGGAGAAAATTATCAATGATAAAACCAATTTGCCTGGAATCGCTTCCATTTTTTCCGGCAGGGCCAGAGCGATAATCACTATCAAATTGAATGCGGCAATAGAAAAAAGATCCCAATCACGGGGCATTCCCAGGGTGGGGTCAATTATAAACAAAAATACCAAGCCGGCGAGGGCGGTTAATAAAAAAAACCATCCCTCCGGGGCATTGAATATCGACCGCCAACGGCCGATTGTGAGAGGAACAAGGAGGAGGAATAAAGGGAAGAGCAGAAATAGCTGATTAAGAATATCCGCCAGATGCGACAGGCTGAAGATGGAATAGGCCGGATAGAACGGCTTACCGGCAAAAAACGGCAAAAAGAAATTCTGAATATAGAGGCTGGTAGAATATTTGTTGAACAAAATATAAATCCCAATAATGATCGTAACGCAGACAATGGTCCAGACCAGGTAATGAAAGCGCCTATATAATCTGTAACCCGCTCCTCTCGCAAGCAGCAGAAAAATAAAGGGCGGGATAAAGATTCCTATTTCAAGATGCATAAGCATACCAAAAAGAAGAAAAAGGCCGCAGAGAATCAGGCCCTGCCCCCGGCGGAGATATTTTAAGGCGAAATAGACAGAGCCGGTCAGGCCGATCCAGACCATCGGATAATTTTCCACATAACCGAAAAAGAGCAATAGAATTCCGGAAAAAAACAGCACCGCGAATATAATCAAATGACGGCGGGATTGATCGGAAATAATCCCGGCAATTAAAAACATGAACCAGATAGAAATCGCCCCCGATAGATAGGAGACGATGCGGAAAGAAGATAAGGCTGTCGCGTCGCCGGGAGCTCCCAAGAGAGATCGTACGGCCAAAAGTACAAGTGTCACTCCCCGTTCGCTCCATTTGACAAATTGGCCGGTTTGGGAGGCCAGATTTCCGAGAAGAGCGTAGCCATCCCCAAGAAAATGGGTCGATGCGGAAAATTTTATAAATATAATAGTGCAGATCCCGATATAGATGATTCGATAAAGATATTTTCGGGGTGAATCGAAAAAGGTCGTGGCGAACCACTCCAAAAATCTTTTGTTGACAGATTCAATAAATGACAGGTATGGCAAGATCAGCGCCAGGGCGCCGAGAAATCCGAAGCTGACGGTATATGCGGGCGGCAGGAATAACAGCTGATTGAATCCCCACATGCGGCTTTCGGGGAAAGCGAAGGGGAGAATCTGCACCGCAAATAGACCGGCCAGAATAATATACAATGTCCAAAACATCCTCGATGATTCTCGGGCTTTCTGAGGGGGGCCGGGTTTGCTTTTCATTGAGAATTCCCGAGCAGGTGTTGCATTTCCGGCTTACGTTTTGAGTAGGCCGGGTCGTTCTGACCGATTTTAATGTATTGGCGGGCATTTTCCTCGGCCTCCGAAGCGTCTTTTTTCAAATCATAGGATTGCGCCAGGTAATAATAGGCCGACGCTTTGTAGGGGTTGAGGGCCAGAGCCTTACGGGAATATTTGATACAGGAATCGGTTTGATTGAAATATATGAAAAGCGCCGCCATGCCGATAATGACATCGATATTGGAATTATCCAGCTGATTCGATGTTCGCAAAGCATCGAGCGCCTTTTCATAGTCGCCCAGACGGCTGAAAATACGGGCCCGACTGAAAAAGAGGGTGGTATTATAATCATTCAGGGTGACCGCCAAATTTGATTCCACGAGAGCGCTATCGTATTTTTTCTCCCAGTAATAAACCATACTCCAGATATAATGATAGGCGTATGAAAATTTCTGCGGCGGAATCGATTGCATGATGCG
>CALMKK010000128.1 GCA_937867135.1 uncultured candidate division Zixibacteria bacterium | reverse complement strand
CCGATAGGTGATATGGTTCTTGACGCGTATGATTCTTCCGGCTCACAAGTATAGGCATCAATGGTTTTTCCATTTCGTGTAAGAATATTGGGATAAAGCGACCATTTGTGGGAGTGAATGTCGCTGGTCAATCCCGATTCTTCAAATCCGGTTCCGGCATGCACAATAAATAGGCCGTCAACTTCTCCGTCGGGGTAGCCATAGGGGCCGTAGTTGTCATAAAGGGAATAGTCGATTCCGTATCCATCGGCGGCCAATACCGCATCATACGTGAGCTTTTGGGCATTATTGGGCCAGGAACCGAGGCCATTATCCGACCCAACATAATAGGAATAAGGATTGGGCATTCGCAACCAACCATAAACATCTCCCTTTATTAAGAACTTTCCATAGGAATTCTCCAAATAGAATTCAGTCATGGAACCGGTCGGATTGAGTCGGCCCTGGGAAAAAAGAACGGAATCGAAAGTGGCCGGACTGGCGTTATCAACAAACCCGGCGTTGGCCGGATTATCGGAGAAATCAACCAGAAAAACCAAAACATGCACGGTGTCATACTGATTGGCCTTGGCCGCAACCCCCAGATTGGAACGAACAGCCGCAGGAGCATCAACACCGCGGATCCTGGCTTCGGCCATCCGCTTGATATAAGCATCGAGGGTGCCGTCATCTTTCATTTTTTGCAGGACTTCTTCGGTCGGTGCCACTGCCAGGACGGCCGTCGCCATCGTCAACAGCGCCGCCAACATCAAACCCACTATTTTGTATTTCTTCATTTTAATATCCTTAAAAACCTATAATAATTTTCCAAAATGAGCGATCTATTTCATTAATGTCATTTTTTTGGTTAAGGCGCTGAAATCGCTTTTGAGGCGATAGAAGTAAATTCCGGAAGCGACCGGCGCGCCGTGATTATCCCGTCCGTCCCATTCTACATGATGTATGCCGGCATTGATTTTTCCATCGACAAGATTGGCCACTTCCTGGCCGAGAATATTATAAATAGTAAGTGAGATCCGGGAAGCGCGAGGCAGTTCAAATTCAATGCTGGTCGACGGGTTAAATGGATTAGGATAATTCTGATATAAAACAAAGTCCTCCGGTAGGGTCATAACTCGGTCGTTAATATCGGTTGCCCCATGGTAGCGGCTCAAAGCGCGTATTGCGGCGGCTTGTAAGGAATTCAAATCATCTCCCGCCAGAAGCGCCAGGGAGACTTCCACCGAATCGTGAGGTTGAATTGAAAAGGGCCCGAACGAGTGTACAGACATAAAATCAGCTGTCGAAGTATCATCAATATTTACGCCGCTATTGCTAATATAACTAAATTTTTGTTGAGAAGTCAGGGTTAATTTGCCGATTTCGTTTTTCAGAGTTAAAAGGCCATTATTCGCCGTTAAGGGCAGAATGCCTATGGCGCGGCCATCGCCGATTTGATAAAAAAGATTGTTATTCTGCAAATAACCGGTACCGTCGCCGCCTGCATTTAGATCAAAATCCGTCAAAAATCCAAGATAAAGGCCGGTAAGCGATTCAAGCGAATTATTTACAATAAAGTATTTGATAATTACAAAGCGATCATCCTCGGAATTATCATAACTGGTAACTGACTGATCTATCGTTATGGGAATCGGTATATTGGAACGGGTGTCGGCAAAACGGGCATAGCTGCCATACCCGCCGTCATTCAATTGATAATTAATCGAAAGCTCTTTAGTGGGGCTGAAATCGGATTGATCGGCCCGTCCCAGACTATCTCTGACCGCTGAAGATATCTGTAACGCATTTCGCCCTACAATGATGCCGCCTTCATATAGCAGATTACTGGAATTCTGGTATTCAAAACCTTCCCCTCCGGCCTGATATATGGAATGCAGTCCCAGACCAAGTTGGCCAAAATCGGTGACAGTCATCTTAAGAGCCGGAGTAATATGAGTTATCATATTGCCACCGGGAGCGCGCCCTACTGTCAACTGTAAATTCAGAGTATCGACCAAGTCATTATAGGGGAAATCGAGGATTAGAGCAAAATTAACGGTGTGGCCGTTAATCATATTATCGCCGAATTTGATGATATAGGGGGTTATATTCATCGAATAGGTGATGCCCGATTCAAAAGCAAAGAGAGCGCGATTGGAAATAACGCTTA
>CALMKK010000127.1 GCA_937867135.1 uncultured candidate division Zixibacteria bacterium | reverse complement strand
ATGATATCAACCGAAATTTTGTTTATTATTTCTTTTTCTATTATACGCTGAATCGGCCGGGCGCCGAGTTCGAAAGTGTAACCATCGACCGCCAATTTATGTTTGGCCGCCGGCGACAGGGTGGCCGCGATATCCTGATCTTTCAACAAGGCATTCAGACCGTCGAATTCCAGGCCGGCGATTATTTCGATCTGTTCCTGAGTGAAAGAATGGTAAATAATTATGTCATTGAGACGGTTCAGAAACTCCGGCCGGAATTTCGAGAAGAGAAAAGAACGGACTTCATCCATATCCACTTCGCGCCCTTCGCGATCGGCGTCAAGAATTTTATCGGCGGCATAATTGGAGGTCAAGACGACAACCGTATTGGAAAAGTCAACCGTCCTCCCCTGCCCGTCGGTCAGCCGGCCGTCATCAAGCAATTGCAAAAGGACATTGAAGACATCGGGGTGGGCCTTTTCCGTTTCATCGAATAGAACAATTGAGAATGGTTTTTTCCTGACCGCCTCGGTCAAAAGGCCGCCCGCTTCATATCCGACATACCCCGGAGGAGCGCCGATCATTTTGGCCACGGAATGCGACTCCATGAATTCCGACATATCGAGCCTGACCATGGCGTTTTTGTCATCAAAAAGAAATTCGGCCAGAAGTTTGGGCAGATAGGTTTTGCCGGTGCCGGTGGGACCGAGAAAAAGAAAAGAGCCGACCGGGCGATTGGGAAGTTTCAATCCGGCCCGGGCCTTTCTGACGGCATTGGCAATGGCCTGTATCGCTTTTTCCTGCCCGACGATTTTTTTGGATAAAAAGGCCTCCATTCTGACCAGGCGATCCTTTTCGGCCGTCAGCATTTTGGAAAGGGGAATGCCGGTCCGGCGGGCCACCACGGCGGCGATGTCGGAATCATCAACTTTTCGTTCCAGATTTTCGGCCACATTTTTCAAAGAGGAAAAGGCGCGGGTCTTCTCGGCGAAGTCCTTTTTGTAATCATCAAGAGTCATTTTCTTGCCCGCCATTATTTTTGCCCTCCTTCCGCAGTCTCAATGCGATGTCCCCAAAAGCCCTGCAATCGCTCGAATTTCCTTGTGAATTCTTCATAAGCCGCATAGAGCTTATCAAAAACATCTTTATCTTTTTCGGGATTTTTCCCTTCACAAGCCGCCATCATTTTTTCGATTTCAGCCATCTGATCCGAAAGGGCTGGGATTTCGGTTTTGCCAAATTCTTCCTTGACGCTGAATTCCGAAGCGGCTTCGTCAATAATATCAAAGGCAATGTCGGGTAAATTCCGTTCACTTAAATAGCGTTGCGAAAACTTAACCGAGCCAATAATGGCCGCCTCCGAATATTTAATTTTATGGTGGGCCTCATATTTGGAAACGACCCCTTTTACAATTCGAACCGCTTCGTCAAAATTCGGCTTCTCCACCCGAATCCGTTCGAAGCGGCGATCCAGAGCTTTATCCTTTTCAAGATATTTGATATACTCCTCTTCGGTGGTCGCTCCGATAAGACGGATTTGGCCCCGAGCCAGGGCCGGCTTAATCAGGTTGGCGGCATCCATTCCGCCGCCGGATGATCCGCCTCCCGCTATAGTGTGAATTTCATCGATGAAAAGAATAATTTTTCCGCCCGATTTCACAACTTCTCCGACCAGTCCCTTAAAGCGCTCTTCAAATTCACCTTTATATTTGGCTCCGGCTACCAGGGCTCCCATATCGACTGACATCACTTTTACCCCTTCCAGAGTCTTGGGAATTTTGCCGGCAATAACAGCCTGCGCAAAACCTTCTACAATCGCCGATTTCCCTACGCCGGCTCCCCCCACTAATACGGGACTATTCTTGCGACGGCGAAGAAGTATTTGAATTACTTGCTGGAGTTCTTTTTCCCGGCCTATCATCGGATCGAATTCGCCGGCCGCGGCCTGATTGGTCATATCGATGCAATATTTCAAAGTCCCTGACACTTCTTTTGTCCCTTCGACTTCTCCCCCGCCGGAAGGTGTGACTTTCGAAGCGATTTCCTGCACCGATTTGCTCTCGGCGATGGCTCTGTACATATCTTCCTTGGTGATATCGATTTTATCGCGAAGATAAGGCGCCAGTTTCGATTTCGGGTCAAAAATGGCGATAAAGATATGCTCCGGTTCGATTAAAGCATCATAGAGTCTGGTTTTTTCGTCGATGGCCTGTGTCAGGATATCCTGCACGGCCGGCGATATCGTCAGGCTGTCGCGAGCCGTTGATTTGCGCGGCTGTTCTTTGATATACTCCTCAACCATGGACTCAATTACAGATGCATTTTTCTTGAGTTGATTGAGAATGTTTTCAATCCCGGAACTCTCGCTTCGGATGGTGGCGATCAAAAGATGCTCGACATCGATTTCGGGATGGCGGAAAGCCGCCGTTACCTCGCGGGCGTTTTTTATAACAGCGCGCGCATCAGAAGAATAACTGGCAATATCCATAAAATTTGGCCCAAAAAGAAAGTTTAATCAATATTCACAATGAAACTATGCCCAAAGAGGCTAAACAAATAAACCAAAACATTTTACAGAAATCAAATACAATTGTCAAGCCGTAAAGAGGAACACGCTCTCAAGCCGGCTGTAATTTCTTTACATATTCACTTCCTGCGATTCGTGCTACCGCATATTGGAATATCGAATCCACCTTGACTTTATTTGCATCAAATAGAACCACATCAAATTCCAGCTTATAATAATCATCGGAATCCGGGGCCGGGATAAACATCGTAACCAGAGTTTCTTTCCCCGTAATGGCAACCTTACTCATCTCAATTATCTGCTTTCGTCCGAGAAAAGCGGCGTTATAGCCTAGCACATCGACCCGGCATTTGTCTCCGTACTTGGAATAGACCTTAAGGCCGATTTTACCCGAGGCCGGATAGAGTGTATAGTACGTGCCGGGCGGCTCGCGATGGGTGGGATTGACATTGAAGGATCCGTTGCCGCCGACGAATGTCGTCAATAATTTGGGCCTTTGAGGAACCGGGAATTTAACCGCTTTGACATCATGCAGAACCATATCGGCGACTTTTTTTATCTCGCTTATTTTTGGATCCGAACCAGCACAAACTTCATAAGGCGTGGTATTATCCCGCAAAAGTCCGGCCCAGATTTCCCAGAAGTTGTAAATCCTCATCCGCTTGGAATAGGTGGAAGAACGGCCCTCCCACCAGCTGAAATCATCTTTTTTTACCAGCCCTTTGCCGTCAACATCCTTATGATTGGGATAGGCCATTTTGACGCCCAGGGTATTGCGGCTTCCCTGATGAATTATTTCCACGGCGACGGCGGAATTATCGGCCAAAAGATCGCTTTCGATTTGAATATATGACTGGTTGCTGTCGAATTCCTCGAAAATGAAATCGACTTTAACTTCGAACAGCTTATAATATTCATTTTTCGTTTCTGATATTTTGAACTTATTGTCTTCTCCCCAGAATGTATCTTCGAGATAGTCGATAATTTTCGGATCCAGAATAACCGCCATTAAAATAGCCAGGGCGATGCCGAGAATGGCAAAAATACCGGTATGCAAGGAGGAAGCGACTATTATGGCATATGCCCCGTAAGCGGTAAGAGCGAGGCCGATAGAATTCAGAATCACAATATCGGCATCGCCGCTTTGCGCGCCTTTAATGATATCTGAGGCGTATAGTACGGACTGGGCCAGGCAGGCGATCACGCCTGTCACCTTTATGAAGACCTGCACCGACCTGATATTTATGGTCGCGCCCGTAAATTTCATTCTGGCTTCAACGGTATCACCCACGGTCTTGGCCAGGCCGGAAAGGTCCCGAATGGCTCCGACATAGTCTTTGAAGCCGGCCTTTTTTAAATCCGAGGCTATCCCCACGACCGAAATGGCCAATGTTACCGAATCGAGAGTCAGCCCGATCCAGGCGTTATTCAGGCTGTTGCGCCCTTCAATTTTCTCAATCTTTTGCGCAAAATGCGGATCAAAGGCGGCCCCGCCTTCCGCCGACCATGAAGCGATTTCCTTTTGGATGCTCTTATAAGATTGAAGGAAATCTCTTTTGGCCATCACCCGGGAGACAAAAAATTCCGAGCGCTTGCTCAAATACGAAGCAACATCAATTTTGAGTTTCTTCTTAAGAAACGAGAGAATCTTACTGACTTTGGCATCGTCAAGAACTGCCTGTACTGACTTAGCCTGGCCGGAACGTATTAATTCCCCAGCTTTGATACTTAGAACCGGAGCCACATTGGAAAAGAATTTCCCGATCGGGTCGGTAATGCTATTGACCTGAGTCACATAACCCCAGACATCGGCAAAAGCCGGATGACTCTGTGTCCAAGACTCATCAACTACTTTGTCGAGAAACTCCTGCCCTTTCATGCTTACCGACAGCCCCTCGGTAAGGACCGCTATAATATGATCCAATTCTCGGTTCTTGGCCTTACCCGCGGCACTTTTTCCGCCGGGCTCAATGCCGTAAACCTCTTTGGCTATGTCCGGTGTGATTTCTATATTTTTATGATAATTGAGCAGGTGCTGTTGAAATTTTTTATCGGAGAGATAATCGACCAGTTTGCCGCATTCCTGCTCTACTTTGTCCTTTAATTTCTTGGCCTGTTTTTCTCTTTTATCGATTTCCTGATAGAGCAAAGTATCATCATATTTGGAAGGCTCATTTCCGCCCGGGCCCTTGGGCCGAAATTCCTTCCAGACATCTTTTTTGCTTTTCCCGCCCGAAATTGCCTGTTCGGCAACCTGCTTGACAAAATAGGCCATTTCCAGATAAGAACCATTACTCCGATTACGCTCATCGAGGGCCGCCACCGCCTGCAGAAAAGAGGTATGCAGGTCCATGGCCTTCCGCACGGGGCATTTATCCAGAAGCTTGCACTCCGATACCAGAGTCGATGGCTTCCCGGTCTTATTTTTAAATGGATCACCCATAAATCGTCTTACTTCTACTGAGAAGCATTTTCCTGCGGTTCAGGAAATTCAATTGTTATGTTTCCCGGGGGGACATCCTTAAGAAATATTTTCCCCTCTTTATCTGTCTTTCCTTTCGATTTGGTTCCGTCCGGGAGCAGTAATTCATAATCGCGGTCGGGAATCGGCTGGCCATCCCGATCGACCAGTTGGGTCTCATAGGAATCCTTAAAGGTCAACAATCCCGATTCCTGCTTTTTTCCAAATTCAACGCCGGCGATTTTCAGGGTGAAGAAGTATTCCGGATTGCTGTATTTTCCGCCGTAATTCTTCAATTCCTCGTCGGTCGGGATTTCGCCGGTATCATTATAAAATTGAAATTCCCACATCAATTCCAATTTTTCTTTATTTATTTCAGCCGGAATATCGATGATTTTGTCATGAATATTATCGCGGTCATATTCATAGATGGTTACAATTACTTCCGTGCCTTCATAACAGCCTTTCACATCGGCCGTCAATTTAAGGAGATCGCCGCGGCGCGCTTCCTTGGCGCTCCATTTCATATTTGACACCTTAATCGGCAGGACCGGGATATGATTGGATTCATCCTTGATACCGTTTTTGGACAGGTCGACTTCGAAAAAGACAGCATCATCTCGTTTTAAATCATCGGGAATATCCAGGGACCCGACAAATTTATTGTTCTTCATCTGACCGCTGACTTTTCCCAGTTTCTTCCCCTTTTCTGATTTCCCGGTGATTTTGATATCGGCTCCCTGACCCACAAAAGAGGTAAGGACTTCAAATTCGGCCGTTTCTCCGGCGATAGCCACCCCGGCCCGCCAGAGGGCGGAGAGAAGAGTCGATTCCAGTTTTTCCTGGTGCTGGGAATCGGTCGCTTTATTGAATTTGGTCGGCATTTTTCTCCGTCATGGTCTCATATCATCGGCACGATGCTTTCCACTATTCCTTCAAATTCCACACCGATAGTCTTAATGGTTTTTTTCGAAAAATTGCAGGAAACCGTGTAAATGGCCTTATCAATCAACAGAAAACGCATTTTCTGAAAAATGACCGTCCCTTCGACCGGAATCCATTTATAAACCAACTCCCAACCCGGCGTCCCATTGGTCAGGTTTTTCTGTTCATCCTTGAGTATCTCTATTCCCTGAAGCGTCTCCAGCATTTGATCGCGGCGTTCCGCGACATATCCCGCCAGCTCGAAATATTCGTCTTCTTTATCGACGACCAGAGTCATATTATGCTGGACACCGCTATCCTCGGGTCCCATAAAAGTATGAACGGTCGTGTCCTTCCAACTATCCGGAAGTGTGACCTTAAAGAGGTAATTTTGATTACTCATACGCTTTGTCTCTATTCTATTCGTATAAGAGAATCGGCCGTGGCAACATATACATTGCCGCCTTGATCCACCACCGGCGGGGTCAATATTTTTCGATCAAAGGCTAAGCCGTAAATCTGTTTTCCGGTACTATCCACCCGGAACAATTCATCTTCGGCTGTTATAAGAATCGAACCATCGGCCAGGGCGGTGCAATAATTGATTGATTTATTTTCGATTGGAAATTCACGAACCACGGTGCCGTCCTTGATGGAAATCAGAGTCCGTCCGGATGGGATATGGACCAAACCATCGACACCGATAACGGGGGGTTGACCTGACGGATAGCTTTCGGGAGGTCCGCCTATCCAGCGCCACAATTCCTCGCCCTGCGATGAAACCGCCACGAAATTGATTTTTTCTTCATGCCGTCCAATCATATAAATAACCCCGGCTTTATCGGCGCCGGCCTGAATAATTTTTTCAAAGGGATATTTGAAACGGCTGAATACTTCCGCCTGCCAATCGGTTTTGGCGGCGTTATAGACAATTATTTCCTCCTGCGCAAAAAGAATAAATCTTTCCAGAGATGCGTTATATAACGGCGCCAAGGGTGGGGTTCCGTTAATGTGGTCGGACCAAAGAAATGATTCCGCTTCATATTTCTTGCGATAAGGGATAGAAACCGGCGGCTGACCTTCGGGCGGGCCGACGCATAATGAAACCGCCAGAAAATCGCCGTCCAGAGGCAGAATATAGACCGGGCGGCAACTCATGTCCGACTCCAGAAGCCAGAACGTCCCGGGAATGTCCTGGCCGGCCAGCGTCACTCCCTGCAGAAGATCAATTTTATCTTTTTTGCGGAAATAAACATTTCCGCCGGCGACACCGACCGGGGATTCTGATCTGATTACCCGCGACCAAAGCAATTTCCCATCGGTGTTAAAGGAACTCAGCAAGGTATCGGAATAAACAAATAGTTGCCGCTCGGAAACCAATATCGCCCGGGGACTGAAAGGCGGCGAGGCCTTATCGTTGAGCGGAATCTCCCAGCCGACTTTGCCGCCGCTGTTTGATTTGGCATTGATAAAAGAAGTGCGGCCGGGATCGGCGAATATTACGGAATACAAATTTTCCATATTAATTATCTGTTCCTTTCCGTTATCGTGGCTTTTTCTGGTATCACTGCCGTTGCATCCGGCTCCCATTGATAACATCGCCAGCAAATTGATAACGATACTGAATCTATATATCCTTAAAAGCATCAAGGCAAGTCCTTCATATTAAACCAGCCGCCGCCCGAAGCCGGGGTCAGGCCAAGAGTATCTTTCATCCAGGTTAAAATGGATGGAAAATCATCCTTGCCCGCCGCACCGGCGGCGGTTTTTCCGACCAGGTACTTGACCAGAGTATTCTTATCTATATCATAATCGATGGTCAGGTTTTTCCCGGCCGCCGTCATGGTCGGCCCCGCCTTGCCGGGATTGGCTTTGATTATCAAATTGAAATGAGAATCGGCCGGCGCGGCGGTCACCCAATCGGCCGTCGGCGTTGGTACCGGGGCATCATATACCTGATAATGCGGGACAAAAAACAGAATGGTCCGTTTGAACTCATGATCGCGGCTGCATTCCAGATAAAATTTATCGAGATCCTTGAGCGGCTTTTGCGTAAATTGCTTGAGCCAGGTCGACAACGCCGCCAAGTTCCATACATGCGTATCATTAACGAATCGAATCCCTAATTTGTGTCTCACGACCAAGATGCCATCAAATATAATTCTCGGATTCATCACTCGGACCGGGTCGTCCGCCTGCTTGGGATCCAGGGTATTGGCGGTTTCCCCTCCCCCCAACCGATACAGTAATAAATCGGCTTTCCCGGTCCCCCCGGCCGTGAATCCAAAATTGTCGGTTTCATACGACGGTTTGCAGGTATCCCGATATTTCGGATTCCAGAGATCGAGTTCAAGCACTTTATCGGCCGCATCTTTTTTATATTTGTAGGTTAATTTGAAAACAGTGCCGTCGAGGAATTTTTTCAATTTCTTATTTGCGGTTTCTCCGGATTCATCGTTGACCCAGTTTATAAAATGCCAATAATCGCGCATACGGGGAGAACGGTTATTGTACATTCGCGCCAGGAAATCGAGGCTATAAGGCCCTCCCGGCGCCGTGAAAGGATGACTGAAGCGAGGCAGACCAAAAAATGTGTGAAGGGTGCTGCCGTCGGCGAGCTTATAAATTTCCGCATTATAAAGGTAGTCATCGAACAGACCGGTCGCATGCCCCATTTCATGGTGATTGGTCAAAGGGGTATAGGTGGCGCCGTCGACATCCTTATAGGCATCGGACCCGTAATATCCCGGCTCGGCCTGATAATTAGCGGTATGAAATTTCGCCAGGGCCGGTTGCATCCAAGCTCCGGCATTCTTGGATACTTCCACCCGGCATTTGTGTTTTCCGCCCACTCCTTCAATCGTCCAATTGCCGCCCGCAGCCGCCGGGGCCGTTTCCTTAGTCACCAGTTTGGCCTCATAAAAATAGTAGGGCCTGATTATGATATCCGCCGTCCCGTCTTTTTTCTCCAGCAGATAGGGGCGATTGGTCCTGGTCATGGAATTTGTAATTCCGAATTTCTCGTGATTTTCGCGCCAGCCGGCCCCCAATTCGGCGGCCGTGCTGTCGGAGCGAACCGCATATCGTCCGTTCCAATAAATTATCAGATACGATAAAGGTTTTTCTTTGCCGTCGATATTGCTCTTGCGCACCCCGCAATTATGAATGTAGTGCAACTCATAATTCCCGCACCATGATTGAACATAGTCTTTCATGGCCGCGGTTACGGCGCCGGTATTCGGGTTGGCGCTTAAGGCCGCGAAAGAATGGATAGCGGCATCATTAAGAACGGCCGCCCGGGCTCCCAGAACATGTCCCTGTTCGAATTTGAACTTCGGCGAAATTTTGGTCCTTTTATCTTTGATCAGATAAAAGGAACTGCAGAAAATTGCGGCCAGAGGAAAACGCAGTTTCCCCTTCTCATTGACCTTTTCGGTAATCTGATTTTTTGTGAATTTCAGATCACTGAAATATGGGTGGCCGGCCTCGGGCTTGAAAATATCTATATCGTAATCTTTTTGCACATCCAAGTACAGGATCGTCACACGGGAATCGGCGGAAAGATTAATTTTGGTATCATCATGGTCCAGATCCTGCGGTTTATTGCCGGCGGCATTGTTGATATTCTGGCAAAATTGCTCATCAACAAGGATAATATCCTCCAGCGAAAAAACCATTGGTTTGTCGGGAGATGTCGCCTTGCCGCCGAATGGTTTGTAATTTTTTAGAATTGTCTCAAATGTATCTCCGACATCTTCATTGCCGTCGTGGCGGGTAAAGTAGTTCCGCGACTGCCATTCCGGCGGAAGATCATAATAATTCATCCGTTCGGTAAAACCGAGTTTGGAGATTTCCTCATCGGTCTTCTCGACCAGTATGGGTGCGGTCGTCTTATCTTTGGTAAAAACCCATTGCCTGATTGGACTGCCGGCGGATTTGATGGTACTGAATGCGAAATAAAGCTTATCGTTTTTCTTGAGATTAAGCACCCTGACAGTATAGATTCCTTCGCTGAAATCATGGCCGACCTCCAGCGGTTTGGCATCGCCGACTTTATAAGCGAAGATTTTCAGACCTTCCGGAACCTGGAGGAAATCCTGCTGTATCCGGTCGAAATAACTGAATTTCAGGTGAAAGGCCGCCGCATCGAGATAGTCGGGATTGATATATTCCACCGCCATATGCTGGTCGTACCACAGCGGACATTCCGAAGCGACATGCTTGGTCTTTATTTGCAGAGGGCAATCGATACTATTGGGCGATTCCTTCTCATTGAAAAATAGAAATTCCACGCGACGGTTTTTCTGAGAGCGATAATTGCTCTTTTCCGGATGCTGCAGGGGGAATGATTCTCCGCAGGCCACATACGGCCGCTTGGGATCGACCCAGCGGGCCATAATGCGATCCTTACGCATGCCTTCCAGATGAGATCGCTTTATCTGCATGATTTGGCACAGCTCATCCATATAGAAATCAAAGACCGCTCTCCAGGCGATTTCCGTCCATTTGGTGTTCTCATGCAACCCGGGCGGAAGCGCCTCGGAAAATTCGGCCGTTCTTTTCGGGTCATCATGAAGCGTCCGGTAAACATCGAAAAAATTCTTGGCGGCTTTTTTGGTTTTATCCCCGCATTTGTTGTCAATACTTCCCGGATTACACTCCCAGCCCCGTTTGTTATAAAAATATTTCATTATCTGCTGGAAATCTTCGACATTATGCTGGGCGGCGCAGGTCTTTCCCCAGATATCTTTGTCCCCGTTCAAAAGACTGACCACGCTCTTGCCTCGTTTGTCGGAAAGAACGAAATTGGGTTCGACTTCACCCGATGTGTCGGTGTGGGCGGCGATCAGGATTTTCTTGCGGGGATCGAATTCATATTGACGAAACACTATGGCCAGCGCCCTCAAACCGCTCAATTTCTGTTGCTTCTTATCAAGTTCCTTATCTTTATCACCCTGGCCGGAGCTCTTCCCTTCCGGCTTATCGGGGAGCATCACGGCGCTGTTGAGATGAAAGAGGACATCCTCCATTTCGAGAATCTCAACCTTGGCCCGTTTCAATTGCTCGGCAAACTTGCCGTGCGTGACCGTAAGATTCTTTTTGGCGAGAGCATTTATTGATTTTGTCATAGCCAGACGACCGTTCGGGTTATCGCGTGCTTTTTCTCACATCATAAACCACTTTGACGTTGCCGGGGGGGATTTTCTCCACTTTGGCGTAGCCGTTCGAATCGAGCGTTCCTTCTTTAATCGCGCCGTTGGGCAGGAATATTTTATATCCGGCCCCTTTGACCGGCTTGCCATCTTCGTCTTTGAGCTCCAATTCGATATAATCTTTGTACTCCAAAACCGAAGAACGTCCGATTATTCCCGCGACTTTGACAATGTAATAAAAGGTCGGCGATGAATAACTCCCTTTTTCATCTTTAGCATGCTGGATTTTCAGATAATTGTCGTTGAGTTGCAGTTCCCATTGCGTTTCGATCTTATCGCCTTGGACTGATCCCTCCAGGGTTGCCAGGAGAGTATCGGCGTGACCGGTGTCACGGATAAATATCTGCAATTCCGCCTTTTCGCCGGCATCAACGCCTGATGTCTCGGCGGTCAATTTAACTTTATCCCCGACGGCCGCCGATTTGGTTGACCAGGTAGCTTTGGTCACCGCCTTGAGTGTGATTTCATAATTTCCGGATTGAACCCCGCTTTTTTTCACTTGACCGGTGACAGCTCCCTGCGAAACGCCGCCGTCGGGACCTTTTGCGGTATAGCCTACCCCGGTGATCGGCTTGCCCCCTTTGTCCGCAAATTTAACATCCAAATAATGATTTTCATCTACTTTGGACTCCGCCGCCTGAGCCTTGGCGCC